>JBAXXO010000095.1:0-11052 GCA_037127855.1 Alphaproteobacteria bacterium | reverse complement strand
TTCCGGAACTGTACCGGCGGATGAAGGCGGGGGGGCATCGGCCGGATATGGTGACCGACCAGACCTCGGCCCATGATCCGCTGCACGGATATCTGCCGCAGGGCTGGACGGTGGCCGAGGCGCGGGCCAAGCGGGAAAGCGACCCCAAGGCGGGGGAGCGGGCGGCGCGGGCCAGCATGAAGGTTCATGTCGCGGCGATGGTGGATTTCTGGAATGCGGGCGTGCCGACGCTGGATTATGGCAACAACATCCGGCAGGTGGCGCTGGATGAGGGGCTGGAAAATGCCTTTGCCTTTCCGGGCTTTGTCCCCGCCTATATTCGCCCGCTGTTCTGCCGGGGCATCGGGCCGTTTCGTTGGGCGGCCTTGTCGGGTGATCCGGCGGATATTCATGCGACGGATGCGGCAATGAAGCGGTTGTTTCCGGACAATGCCCATCTGCATCGCTGGCTGGACATGGCGCAGGAGCGGATTGCCTTTCAGGGCCTGCCGGCACGGATCTGCTGGATCGGGCTGGGCGACCGGCACAAGGCGGGGTTGATGTTCAATGACATGGTACGCTCGGGCGCGTTGCAGGCGCCGGTGGTGATCGGTCGTGATCATCTTGATTCGGGGTCGGTGGCCAGCCCCAACCGCGAGACCGAGGCCATGCAGGACGGATCGGACGCGGTCAGCGACTGGCCGTTGCTGAACGCGCTGCTGAACACGGCCTCGGGCGCGACCTGGGTCAGTGTGCATCACGGCGGCGGCGTGGGGATGGGGTTCAGCCAGCATTCGGGCATGGTGATCTGTGCCGATGGCAGTGATGACGCGGCGCGGCGGATCGGCAATGTCTTGTGGAATGACCCCGCAACAGGGGTGATGCGCCATGCCGATGCGGGCTATGACATCGCACTGGACTGCGCGCGTGCGCATGGTTTGCGGTTGCCGGGTATCTTGGGGAATTGACGCCACGGATGGTGCCAGCGGGTCGGTCTTGCAGGCCCGTGTCATGCGCCATGCAGAACCTTGACCTTGCGTCAGAGGGGTCGGTGTTTTCCAGCCCCTTCTTGGTCATGTCATGCGCATCCAAGTCAAGGATGAGGTGACCCGGGCCGATGGCAAGAGGGATATCGGGGCGATCCGGCCTTTGGCGCGGTTGGGCTATCACGACCATATGTCGGTGACAGAGGTGTTCGATATGGCCATCCCTGGCCCGTCCGCCGAGACGGCGGCCGGGCTGGAGGGCAAGGCCTGACGCTATGACACGCGCGGGTTCGGGGCTGTGGATCCGGTCCAGATCGGATTGGACCATGCCCGTTTTCCGGCAGCGTCGATCACGGTGGCGCGCACCCATGGGCTGTTATTCAGACGGTCGAGCGGCACTTTGCCCTGGGTCAGGGAATGACCATGCACGGCCTTGGCACCCGTCCCCCAGCCCGAGGCGATGATCGAGACGACTGCGGTGCAATCCACGACCAAGTGATCGCCCTCGATCCGGACGTCGCGCAGTTCGGGGCCTTGGGTGGAATAGAAATGCCCCGCTTTCAGAGCGGTCAGCAGTGCATCCGGCTGGTTTTCGGTGGCTTTGACCATGACCCAGCCGCCGAAATGGTCAGGTTCCGAGAAATGCGCGTCGTCGGTGGCGATCAGGGTCAGGCGCCTGCCCTCGGTCAGCAGAAGATCGGCGATGGCGGCACCGTCGGGCCGGTCGCAGCCCTTGTCGCAACCGGTGTTGTAGATCTCGACCGCATGGGCGGCGGTGAT
The DNA here is from genome assembly GCA_037127855.1 of Alphaproteobacteria bacterium. Lineage (GTDB taxonomy): Bacteria > Pseudomonadota > Alphaproteobacteria > Rhodobacterales > Rhodobacteraceae > Stagnihabitans. Next base: position 9,307 of record JBAXXO010000095.1, on the reverse strand, counting down.
GCTGCGGGCGTCGGCAAGGGTCAGGCCGGACCATTGGGGATGGGCAATGGCCACGAAAGCACCGGCGGCGACGGCACGGGCGGCGATTTGCGGGCCGGTTTCCTGATCCGTCACAGGCACAAAGGTCGGCGTGTTCGACGGGGCGAAATCGGCGGGCAGGCCGACCGCGAGGATATGCCACAACTCGCCGTTTTCCATCGCGCCGGAATGCAGTTCGGCGCCGAGAATCGTGGTGAAGCCCGCACTGCGCATCGGCGCGGTGTCAGCGATGGGATAGCCGTAACGGCCGACGAAATGATCGGTCAGGGCCAGAAAATCATAGCCCTGCGCCTGGTAGCGGCGACACACCTCGACCGGGTCGAGCACGCCGTCCGAACGCGTCGAATGGGTGTGGATATTGCCGCGCCAAAAGCGGCCCGGGGCGGTGAAGGCGGGGTCGGACAGGGACATGGACGTTTCCTTGGGGCGCGAGGGTTTTGCGGCAAACTGTCAGGCAAGCAGGCCGCGTGCAAGGGGCGGCGGCGGGTTCAATCAGCGGATGGCGGCTGTGTGATCGCCGGAATGGTGGGGTAGCCCGCACCGTAAGCGTTTCACCCGGTGGCGTCAGCCACGGCCGATAAAGGGCATGTCGCGGGCCATGATGGTCATGAACGGGATGTTCACCGACAAGGGCAGATTTGCCATATGCAGCACGGCGCTTGCGACCTCGGTCACCGATATGGTGGGTTCGACCATGATCCTGCCATCGGCCTGTGGCACGCCCATCGTCATGGCGCGCGCCATGTCGGTCAGCGCATTGCCGATGTCGATCTGACCACAGGCGATGTTGAATGCGCGGCCGTCCAGCCCCAGCGTGCGCGTCAATCCGGTCACGGCGTGTTTTGACATCGTATAGGGGGTCGATCCGGGCCGCGGCACATGGGCGGAAATCGAGCCGTTGTTGATGATGCGGCCACCCTGCGGCGTTTGATGGCGCATCGCGCCAAAGGCGGCGCGGGCGCACAGAAACATGCCGGTGATATTGGTGTTGGCCACGGCCAGCCAGGTATCGACCGGAATCTCGTCGATGGGCGCGCCTTTGGCAGACATGCCGGCATTGTTGAACAACACGTCCAGATGACCCCATTGGGCCAGGGCGCTGGCAAAGGCTGCATCAACCTCGGCCGGGATGGTTACGTCGCAGGGCAGGATCAGGGCGCGGGCGTCGCCTTGGGCGGTATCGCGCAACGCCTCGGCCCGCCGCCCCAGCAGACCGACGAGCCAACCTGCAGCCAGAAAGGCCTGCGCGGTGCTGCGACCGATGCCCGATCCGGCACCCGTGATGATGATGGTTTGCATTCAAGCCTCGGTCACTTGGTAGGTGGCGTTTGCAAGAAAGCCGGGGTCAATCTCGCAGCCCCAGCCGGGTTCGGCGGGAACAATGGCATGGCCGGCCTCGATCCGGTAGGGGTCGCCACGGAACAGCCCGTGCTGCCAAGGATAGTAATCCAGACCCTCGATCGAAAACTCGAGATATTTGCCGGGATTGGGCAGGGACTTGAGCAGATGCATCGTGCACATGGTCACAAGCGACAGGTTGGCGGCATGGGGGGTGATGGGCAGGCCGGCCTTGCGGCCCATCTGGCAGACCTGAAGCGTGCGCGAGATGCCGCCCATATACATGACGTCGGGTTGCAGGATGTCGACCGCGTGATGTTCGATCATCAACTGCCAGCTGGACAATTCGCAATCCTGCTCGCCTCCGGTGATGTCGATGTCAAGGGCGGCGCGCACCTCGGCGGTTTGGTCATACTGCCAATAGGGGCAGGGTTCTTCGTAATGGCTGATGCCATTGTCTTGCAGCAGATGTCCGACCTCGATGGCGCGGGGCGGGGCATAGCAGGAATTGGCATCCACCAGTTTGTCAATGCCGTCGCCCAAAGCCGCGGCAACAATGGGAATAACCTGTTCTGTGCGACCGGGCCATTCGTCGCGCCCGCGCCCGCACTCGGCCCCGACGCGCCATTTGAAGGCGGTGAAGCCATGGTCATCGCGCAGGCGGACAAAGCGCGCGGCTTCATCCGCAGGGGTGATGTCGCGCTTCATCGAGGAGGCATAGGCGCGCAGCGGACCGGGGGTGCCGCCTAACAGTTCGACCACGGGTTTGCCCGCCAGTTTGCCGCGCAGGTCCCAGACGGCGGTATCAAGGCCGGTCTGGGCGCGACGCAGGTAAGAGCCGGGGTATTTGTGTTCCCGCTCGCCGATCAGGTCCAGCGTGTCTTCCATCATGGCAATGTCGGTGCCAAGCGCGTGGCGGGCCACCTGACGGTGAAAGACGGCGGTGGTGATGTCGGCGTTGTAGGTCGACAACTGGCCCCAGCCGGTCGCACCGGTTTCGGTGGTGACGCGGGTGAAGGTGACAAATTCATTGCCAAAGGTTTCAAGTTTGGTAATTTTCATCTATATCAGATCCTTACAGCCATTTCTTCCATTTGAAAACCAGATAGGTGACCGCCGCTGATGCCACCATCAAGCCGATGGCCATCGGATAGCCTGCGACCCATGCCAGTTCGGGCATGAGCTGAAAGTTCATACCGTAAACCGAGGCGATCAGGGTTGGCGGCAAGAACAGCACCGCAACAACAGACACGATCCGCACGGTGGTGTTTTGCGCAAGGTTGATCATGCCCAGCGTGGCATCGGTGGCCTGTGCGACGCGGTTCGACAGATAGTCACCATGCACTTCGAGCGATTGGATGTCACGCAGCAGGCCAGCCACCGCGGGGCGCACGGTGTCGGCGGTGCGACGCTCTTCCATCGACAGCAAAAAAAACCCCAGCGCGCGCTCGAGAGTCAGCAGGGACAGCCGGCAATGGGACACGAGGTCACCCTGACGCCCGGCATTTTCCAGACTGGCTTGCAACAGCTCGGCCGTCGGACCCATCTGGGCGGGCTCAAAAACCGAATGGGTGATGGTGTCCAGCGCACGACCTGCCCCCTCCATCAGGTCGGCAAGGCGACCGATGATTTCCTCGGACAGGCCCAGAAACACCCGCTCGGGCCGATCAGCGCCAAGGCCCATCTTGTCAGCGCGGGCGGCGTAGGTCTCAAAGGGACGCGGTTCGTGATGGCGGACGGTGACAAGGTGGCCTGCGCCGAGGATGAAAGTGACGGGCCCCGTGAAGGGGCTCTTGTCATCGGTCAGACCCGGAACGAGGATGGTCATGAAATCAAAACCCGGCTCGCGGTACAGGCGGGCGGAAATCTCGATTTCCTCCATGTCGGCCAGTGAGGGGATTTCCGGGACAAAGGGCAAGACATAGGCCTCTTCCCAGCGGGTTGCCTTGCACAGATCAAGCCATATGGCTTGATCAAGGCCAGAATCGGGAGAGACTTGCACCAATTTCCCGTTTTCGGACCTGTAAGCAAACAACATGGTGACCCCCTGCGACTACGCCCCATCCCTATCAAGCAGCGTGCCACTGTCAAAGGATTCCGCGACATGTCGGAAGAAAATGCCGACATTGCAAGCGCCCGGTTGGACAAAGCGGCGGTGATGCGGCCCTTGTACGGGGCCTTGCATGGCGGGGCTGGCCCCGCTTTGGCACATGGTCCTTTACAGGGTCAGTCCCAATGACGCCCGACCGCTGAACCCGATCTGTAGGCTGCAATGGGCGCAGCCTGACGGAAAGCGGCGATTGCCGACCATGCTGGCCTGATCACCGGTTATCGCCCGCACGGCGCATCCAAGCACAGATGTCCGGAGAAGCTGACCCGGTCGCGACGCGGCGAAGGTGCCGCCCCAATTCCATTTTCTGCAAATTTGTCTGATGGCATCGGACGCTGTTCGCCGATGGCCTGCGCCGTGACCGGGGCAATCGCGTCAGGGCCGTTCTGCGGCGCGGTCAGGCTGGCTGATCCGCCCGCCCCCCACCGCGGCGGGCCCACCGGTGGTGGTGGGACTGGACGTTGTCAGCCCCCGCATCACCCGCACCGCAAGATAGGCAAAGGCCTGCGCCTCCAGCATGTCGCCGTTCAGCCCCACCGCCTCGACCGGATCGACCGAGGCCGTGACGCTGGTGGTCAGCCCCTGCATCAGCGCGGCATTGTGCCGCCCACCGCCCGCAACCAAAAGCCGTGTCACAGGTTTGGGGAAATATCGCGTGCCAGCACCGACCGCGGCGGCAGCGGCAAAGGTCAGGGTGGCGGCGGCATCGGCCGCAGACAGTTCGGACACCATATCAAGAATCGCATGGAAATCATTGCGATCCAATGATTTTGGCGGTAACTTGCTGAAAAATCCGCGCTGAAGGACGGCGCTGATGATCCCTTGATCGACCCGGCCCGTCAGTGCCAATGCGCCGCCCTGATCCTGTGCCAGGCCAAAACGCTGTTGCATCAGATCATTGACCGGGGCATTTGCCGGCCCGGTATCGAAGGCCAGCAGGGCCGCGGGTGACGCCGGATCGTCGACGCTTGGGTCTATCCAGGTCACATTGCCGACCCCGCCCAGATTGAGCATCGCCAACGGGGCGTTTGACCCGAAAAACCGCGCGCAGGCATGGTGAAAAAACGGCACCAATGGCGCACCCTGACCGCCGCGTGCGACATCGGCGCTGCGAAAATCCCACACCACCGGGCAGCCCAATGCCCGTGCCAAAAAACCGCCATCACCGATCTGATGCGTGCCGCGTCCGCCCGGATCATGCGCCAGCGTCTGGCCATGAAAGCCCACCACATCAACGCCCGAAAAGCGGCTGAGCAGCTCCAGATGCGCAAGCGCGACCACTTCGGCGGCCCCGGCCACCCCCGGATCCTGTGGCCAGCGGCCAAAGGCGGCGCGGATCACCTCACGCTCGGCGGGGCTGTAGGGGCGATAGGCATGGGGCCCGAACTCGGCAATCGTCAGCCCGTCGGTCCGCACCATGGCGGCGTCAACCCCATCCAGCGAGGTGCCCGACATGGCCCCCAAGGCCCAAACAGTCCGCTTTCCCTTCATGTCTGACCCCGCTATACCGCTGGCCATATAAAGCACGAGGCGATGATGACCTACCACCCGAAATCAGACTTTCTGCGCGTGATGTTCGAGCGCGGCTTTGTGGCCGATTGCACCGATTATCAGGCGCTGGACGCGGCTTTGGCCAAGGGGGTCGTTCCCGCCTATATCGGCTATGACGCAACGGCAGCCAGTCTGCATGTCGGGCATCTGATGAACATCATGGTCTTGCGCTGGCTGCAAAAGACCGGGCACAAGCCGATCACGCTGATGGGTGGCGGCACGACCAAGGTGGGCGACCCGTCGTTTCGGGCCGAGGAACGGCCTTTGCTGACGCCGGAACGGATTGACCAGAACATTGCCGGTCTGCAAAAGGTTTTCGCGCGCTATCTGTCCTATGGCGATGCACCCACCGACGCCATCATGCTGAACAACGCCGAATGGCTGGACAGCCTGAACTATCTTGATTTCCTGCGCGACATTGGCCGCTATTTCAGCGTCAACCGGATGCTGTCGTTTGAATCGGTCAAATCGCGGCTGGACCGCGAGCAGAGCCTGTCTTTTCTTGAATTCAACTACATGATCCTGCAAGCCTATGATTTTCTTGAAATCCACCGCCGCTACGGCTGCCTGTTGCAAATGGGTGGGTCCGATCAATGGGGCAATATCATCAACGGTGTCGACCTGACGCGCCGCGTCGTGGATCATGATATCTGGGGTCTGACCACCCCGCTGCTGACCACGTCGGACGGGCGCAAGATGGGCAAGTCGGCCGCGGGTGCGGTATGGCTGAACGGCGACATGCTGTCGTCTTATGACTTCTGGCAATTCTGGCGCAACACCGCCGATGCCGATGTCGGCCGCTTTCTGAAAATCTTCACTGAACTGCCGGTCACCGACTGTGACCGGCTGGGTGCCCTGCGCGGGTCTGGGATCAACGAGGCCAAGATCGTCCTCGCCAGCCGCGCAACCACCCTGCTGCACGGGGCGAAGGCCGCAGCCACCGCCGAGGCAACAGCGCGCGAGGTGTTCGAAAAGGGTGGCATCGGCGACGACCTTCCGACCCTGACCGTCACGCGGGCCGAAATCGCCGAAGGATATGCCAATACGGCCATCTTCGTCGCGGCGGGTTTCGTGCAAACGTCCAAAGAGGCCAAACGCCTGATGGCCGACAAGGGCGCGCGCATCAACAAAGCGATCGAGGCCACGGCCCGTCACCTGACACTTGAAGATTTCAATGCAGCGGGCGAGTTGGAGGCGGCCAAGGGTCAAAAGCAGATCGTCCGTGTCATCCTGACTGACTAACGGACTGGCTGATCCCTTTCATTTTGGTGCAAATATTCCGGGGGGTGCGGGGGGCTGGCCCCCCGCCTGCCGGGTCACTCCTTGACGGTGACCTTGGTCATGACGTCGGGATCGGTGACCTCGCCATTCTGGCCCTCGCCCAGTTTGATCTGGTCGACCACGTCCATCCCCGAGATGACCTTGCCGATCACGGTGTATTGGCCGTTCAGAAAATCACCCGGGGCGAACATGATGAAGAACTGGCTGTTGGCCGAATCCGGGTCTTGGGCGCGGGCCATGCCGACGGTGCCACGTTCGAAGGGCAGTTGGGAAAACTCGGCAGGAATGTTGGGCAAGTCGGATCCGCCCATGCCGGCCATCGAGGTGTCGCCACCTTTCCTGCCATATTGCACATCGCCGGTCTGTGCCATGAAACCGGCGATCACGCGGTGAAAGACCACATTGTCATAAGCCCCGGACTTGGCCAATGCGACGATCTGCGCCACGTGTTTGGGGGCGGCTTCGGCGTTCATGTCGATGACGATCTGGCCATTGGCGGCGCCGGACACCTCGATCACCAGATTTGGACCGGGGCCGTCGCCTTCGGCAAGCGCAGGGGTTGCGATCAGCAGGGCGGCGAACAGGGCGTTACGCAACATCGGCGGCCACCCGAACGGTCACCATGCGGTCAGGATTGGCCGGCGGCTCGCCCTTGGTGATCGCATCGACATGTTCCATCCCCGACAGCACCCGGCCATAGACCGTGTATTGACGGTTCAGAAAGTGGTTGTCCTTGAAGTTGATGAAGAACTGGCTGTTGGCGCTGTTGGGATTGGAAGAGCGCGCGGCACCAATCGTGCCACGATCATGCGGGATGCCGGAAAACTCGGCGGGAACATCGGGGTGTTCAGACCCGCCTGTGCCCGCGCGGCGCAGGTTGAAATTGTTTTCCATATTGCCATTCTCGACATCGCCGGTCTGCGCCATGAAGCCGTCGATGACGCGGTGAAAGCAGACATTGTCATAGGCCTTGGCGCGGGCAAGGGTTTTCATCCGCGCGACATGCAGGGGGGCGATGTCTTTGAGCAGTTCAATCACCACCTCGCCATCCTTCAGCGTCAGGATGATGGTGTTTTCGGGGTCTTTGATCTCGGCCATGGTCAGGCTCCTTTGGGGTTTGGCGCGGAAAATAGCGGCGGATTGCGCCGAGGGGAAGGGCTGATGGTTGACGGCGACGTGACTTGGGCCGAAACAGTTCGGGTATCTGCAAAACCTTTTGGGAGGCCAAGATGCCCTGGAAGACAATCGACGATGTGGCGCTGGCAGGAAAGATCGTTTTGACCCGTGTGGACATCAACGTGCCGATGGAGGGGGATGTCGTGACCGACACCACGCGCATCGACAAGATAAGACCCACCATCGACGACATTCTGGCCCGCGGCGGCAAGGTCGTGTTGCTGGCGCATTTTGGCCGCCCCAAGGGCAAGGTGGTGCCCGAAATGAGCCTGCGCCGGGTGCAACCTGCGCTTGAGCTGTCCCTGGGTCGCAAGGTGACATTCATGGAGCATCCCAGCCGTGCGGCGATTGAAGCCCTGCCGCAGAATGCCGTGGTTCTGGTGGAAAACACCCGTTTCTCGGCCATGGAAGAGGCGAATGACCCAAAGATGGCGCAGTTTCTGGCCGGTCTGGGGGATGTGTTCTGCAACGACGCCTTTTCGGCGGCGCACCGCGCCCATGCCTCGACCGAAGGGGTGGCGCGGTTGTTGCCGTGTTTTGCCGGTCGGCTGATGCAGGAAGAGTTGCGCGCGCTTGAGGCCGCCTTGGGTGATCCGCAGCGGCCTTTGGTGGCGGTGGTGGGCGGGGCAAAAGTGTCGTCCAAGCTGGAATTGCTGGGCAATCTGGTGACACGGGTCAATCATCTGGTGATCGGCGGCGGTATGGCGAACACGTTTCTGGTGGCGCAGGGCATCGAGGTTGGCACGTCGCTGGCCGAGCGCGACATGGCGGTGATTGCGCGGGATATCCTTGCCAGGGCTGCGGCTGCGGGTTGTGTCATTCATTTGCCGGTTGATGTCGTGGTGGCGCGTGAATTCAAGGCAGGGGCAGACAATCAGACGGTCCCGGTCGATGCCTGTCCGTCTGATGCGATGATTCTGGATGCCGGACCGCAGACCGTCGCCGCATTGGCGCAGGTGTTTGACGGCTGCAAGACCTTGATCTGGAATGGCCCGCTCGGGGCTTTCGAACTGCCGCCATTTGACGCCGCAACCACAGCGGCGGCAAAGATCGTGGCGCGATTGACCAAGGCGGGCAAGCTGGTATCGGTCGCGGGTGGCGGGGATACCGTTTCGGCGCTGCATCACGCCGGGGTGGCCGAGGATTTCACCTTCATCTCGACCGCAGGCGGCGCGTTTCTGGAATGGATGGAGGGCAAGGAATTGCCCGGGGTCGCGGCCTTGATGATCTGAGGTCTCTTTGGCAGACGGCGGATTGTGCTTGCCGCCCGTCAGGGAGCAAGGCGCTTGGTGAAACAAACGACAAAGCCACCGCGAAAGGCCGGGCGGTCGGTTTCAGTGAAGCCGAGTTTGGTGTAAAACCGCAGGTTGGATGTCAGGGCGGCATTGGTCAGCAAGCGCAATTCGGGCAGGGCCAGGCTGCGGGTCACACCTTCGGCATGGGCCATCAGATGGTGGCCAAGGCCCCTGCCCTGATGGCGAGGATCAATGGCGATGGTTTCAACCCAAAGGTGGTCGGGATGCACAACCATGTGGATCAGGCCGACCGATGTGGCGCCCTCCGCCAGAATGTCGATCCGGTCCTGCACCACGGCGACGGCGTAGTCGGTCTGCATGGGCAGCGGTTCGCGACCGATGACGGCGACCCATGGCTGAAAGGCGGCGCGGGTCAACAGGGTGAGCACCGCGACATCAGCGGGCGTTGCGGGCCTGATCATCGCTGGCGTCCTCACAGGCGTCATCCCCGGCGTCATCTCTGGCGTCATCTCTGGCGTCATCTCTGGCGTCATCTCTGGCGTCATCTCTGGCGTCA
>JBAXXO010000094.1:0-11055 GCA_037127855.1 Alphaproteobacteria bacterium | reverse complement strand
GGCGGCGATCAGCAGATCAGCCAGCAATTGCTGCGTTTCAGGATCAGTTGGATGGATGCTCGTCAAGGCCCGAAAACGCTTTACACGCTGGGCCGGCGTTTCCTCAGGCTCGATTTCGGCAAAGGCGGCGGCAAGGTCAGGATGCGGCTTGGCTTCCCATGCCTTCTTGAGCACACGCGCCGCGTGCCTTTTGTCATTCTTTTGCAGATAGGATCGCGCGGCCATCGTCGCCGCCGGGATCAGGTCCGGCGACAGCTTGTTGGCTTCAATCGCGGCCTCTTGCGCCTCGATCGTCGCATTCTCGTCCAACACGTCCTTGGCCTGTTGCAGCGCCATCACGGCATCCCGGCGACGGTACAGATCTTTTGGAAGCGTGCCCGATTTCAATTGCGCCCCCAAGGTTGCCCGAGCCCCCTTCCAATTGGCGCTGTCTGACTGCAATTTCAACAATATGCTTTGCGACTCGGCGTGGCGCGGCTTTAACTCCAAAGCCTTTTCCGCCAGCTTCAGCGCCGTTTCCATGTCACCTTCCGTCAGCTTTTGCTTCAACAACCCGCGAACGCCCACGAACCTGGTATTCGGTTCAGCCAGCATTGCCTTGTACGCCGTCTCGGCCTTGGCTTTGTCGCCCGCTGCCTCTGCCGCCTGTGCCACCAGCAGATTGGTCAGTTCCGGCTGATCCAGATAGGTTGCGGCGCGCTGCGCCTTGATCAGTGCCAGACGCCCCTCACCCGATGCCAAAGCCACCATGCCATCCGACAGGGCCTGATAGCCCCGTGCCTTCCGATTTCGATCGAAATAGCGCGAAATGGCCGTTTCATCGCCGTTCAGGAACCGCAGCACGGCAAACAGCAAACGCACGGTCTGGATGAACAGCCAGACCGCCACCAGCAGCAACAGCCCAACCAGCAGCGCCTGCAACGGCCCAAGGGTCATTTCCCAGCCGGCATAAGACAGGCGCAACGTGCTGCCATTGTCGATCAGCATGCCCGCGCCTACAGTGGCCACAGCCACCACCATCACGAAGATGACAATCTTGATCAGCGACCAAAGCATCACGCCCTCCTACTGGCCAAGAGCTGTGGTCAGGGCCTGCACCGCCGCCACAGCATCCTGCCGCTGCGCTGCCAAGGCCAACCAATCCGCCATTGCTGCCTTGCCTGCATCCGGCAACGCCGCCAATTCCGTCATTGCCAGCGTCAGATCGCCTGCCGTCACTGCGGCCTCGGCGCGCGACAGAACGGCGTCCGGATCCGTGCCTTCACGTGGGGTCAGCGACCGTGTGCCGGTCTGGCTGCGCAGAAAAACACTGACCCGCTCTGTCCACGTGTCGCCTTTGCTTGCCCTGAGCGAGGCATCCAATGCCGCCCGTGCCGCATCTGGAAAGCCTTGCCGCAGCACCTGCAGACTGGGCAATCCGCCTTGCGCATTGGCGGTCAAAACCTCTGGCAGCGGGTTTCCGGCCAGATCTTTCAATGCCGCGCCATAGGGCGCTCCGCTGTCAAGCGCCGCCTGCAACTGATGCAGTGCGGCCCGCCCCGTCGCCTGGGTCACGACCGCCTGAGCCTCGGCCTTGATACTGTCCAATCTGGACCCCGCTTCAGCCAGTTTGGCATCCAGTGTCGAACCGCCATCTTTCAAGGCGTCAATCTCAGCCTGCAACTGTGCCACAGCCGCGACATCCACCGGGTTGGCGCTACCGCCCGCCACAACCGTCATACCCGCCACTTTCTGTTCCACGGCCTCAAGCCGCTTCATGACCGCTGACATGTCTTGCGGGGGCGGCAATGAGGTCAGGTCAGCCTCTATGGCGGTCAACCGGTTGCTTAAGGACGGGTCAAGCTTGGGCGCCGGGGCATTGCCAAGGTCTTCCATCTTGGACGTCAGGGCAGCCATCTGTTCAGACTGTGCCGCGACTGTGGCCGTCAAACCCGACACATCACCCAAAGGCCAGCCCTTCGGCACAACCTGCGCGGCGCCAAATCCCATGGCTGCCGCCGTGATGCCGCCCAGCACCAAGGGAAGAAACGGGCTTGTCTTGCTGCTGACCGGCCTTTCCTGCGCGTCGGCGCGTGCAGGTTCATACATCACGGGTGCCGCTGAGGGCTCGGAACCTGGATCAGGTGTATCAGTCATCGCAATTCCTTCCAGACAAGACCATGCCGCGTGCTTGTAACCTAATGCGCGTTGGGGTCCGTGTTCAAGTTAGCCATTCACCCATTGCCTCTAACAATGTGGTGGCATCGGGCTGCCTGGCAATCCGCCGCTCGGTTGCGGGCAAATCAGCACAGGCCGCAGCACTGATTCCCACCACAAGCAACGGCGCGGTACCTGCGATCCGTGCATATTCATCGGCCAGCAGTTTCCCGGTCCGGGCCGAGAACACCGGCGCAATCACTGGCGTCTGGCCCCGCAACTCTGTCACTGCGGCCTCTGTCAGCGCCCGCGCGTTCTGACGGTAAGATATGGCCCCCATCGTCTCTATGCCTGCGGCATTCAGGATCTGCGCAAGATCTACGCGAATCTCTTCCCCGTGCAGATACAGCAACGGTCCATTCACCTGCCTGGCCCGGATCATGCGTGCCAAAGCCATGCCATCGCCCTGCGCTGACACGGCCTGAAAACCTGCCTCTCGGGCCACCCGGGCCGTCTGATCGCCGACACAGAATGCCAATTCAGGCCATGCAGCCCGGTCGGCCGCAATCCGCATGGCCGATTGTACGCCGGTCTCCGAGGTAAAGATCACCCCCGCCCAGTCACGCAAAGGCAGGGGCGGGTGCAAGAAGGTGGCCTCCATCAAGGGTGACACAAGCGTTCTGACCCAAGGGAACCGATTGCGCAGGTCCTGTGCAAATCGGTCAGACTGTGCGGCGGGTCTGGTCAGCAAGACGGGGAAGGCGCAGGATTGCGGGGCCATGCTTGCGGTGTTACCTGCGGGCACAGCTTTGGGCAACAGCAAATGATGGGCGCAACTTTAACCGTTCTGGGCATCGAGAGTACCTGCGATGATACCGCCGCCGCGGTCGTGCGCGCGCACGACTTGCCTCAAGGTGAAATCCTGTCGTCACAGGTTCAGGGGCAGACCACCCTTCATGCGGCATTTGGCGGTATCGTTCCCGAAATCGCCGCCCGCGCCCATGTCGAGCGGCTGGATCTTTGTGTTGAACGCGCCCTCATCGAGGCCGGTCTTGGTCTGCCCCAGATCGACGCGATTGCCGTCACTGCCGGTCCCGGCCTGATTGGCGGTGTCCTGTCCGGCGTGATGCTGGCCAAGGGGCTGGCGCGCGCGACGGGCCTGCCGTTGATCGGTGTGAACCACCTTGCCGGCCACGCCCTGACGCCGCGCCTGACAGACGGTCTTGCCTTTCCCTATCTGATCCTGCTGGTTTCAGGTGGCCATTGCCAGTTCGCCATAGTCCATTCCGCCACCCGCTTCGAACGTCTTGGCGGTACGATCGACGATGCCCCTGGTGAGGCGTTTGACAAGGTTGCAAGACTGTTGGGCCTGCCCCAACCCGGGGGCCCCGCGGTCGAGGCCGAGGCGTTTCTTGGCGACCCGGATCGTTTTCGTTTTCCACGGCCCCTGCTTGATCGACCCGGATGTGACCTGTCGTTTTCCGGTCTGAAGACTGCAGTTCTGCGCGCTCGTGACGGTGTGGTGGCACGCCACGGTGGCATCAGCATACAAGATCGCCGCGACCTTTGTGCAGGGTTTCAGATGGCCGTGTCCGATGTGTTGGCCGAAAAATCTCGCCGGGCACTGCGCGTGTACATGGGCAAAGCTACAGGAAGGACGGTCTTTGCCGTTGCGGGCGGGGTGGCTGCAAACGCCCCTTTGCGCACCGCGTTGCAAGAGGTCTGTGCCCAGGCTGACTGCGGCTTTACCGCCCCGCCGCTGCGGCTGTGTACCGACAACGCCGCCATGATCGCATGGGCTGGGATCGAACTGCTGGCAATCGGGCAGACAGACGGCATGGACTTGATCGCGCGACCCCGCTGGCCGCTGGACCAGACCGCTGCGCCAATGATCGGTTCGGGTAAGAAGGGGGCCAAGGCGTGATCGCGGTTCTTGGGGCAGGTGCATTCGGGACCGCGCTTGCCATCGCACTTGGGCGTGACGGGCGCGAGGTTACCCTGTGGCTGCGCAACCCCGAAACCGCCGCAGACATCACCATGACGCGCCGGAATATAGCCAGACTGCCCGACGCGACGTTGCCAGATTGCGTGACCGTCACCAGCGATCTGGTGGCGATTGCCGGGTGCCAGACGATGCTTTTGGCACTGCCGATGCAAGCGTTGGCTGGATTTCTGGCGACCCATGCCTCGGTCTTGCCCCCTGTTCCGCTGGTGGCCTGCTGCAAGGGTGTGGACCTGTCCACCCTGCGCGGCCCGACTGCGATGATGACCGCAGCCCGCCCTGACCTTGTCGTGGCCATCCTGACAGGCCCCAGTTTCGCAGACGACATCGCCAGGGGCCTTCCCACGGCCTTGACCCTCGCCTGCGCCAGCGAGGTGGGCCAGACCGTCCAGCACCTTCTGTCCACCCCCAGCTTGCGCCTGTACCGCAGCCGCGACGTAATCGGCGCGGAATTGGGGGGCGCACTGAAAAACGTGATCGCCATCGCAGCGGGGGTCGTTGTCGGTGCCGGTTTGGGCGACTCGGCCCGCGCGGCTGTGATCACGCGCGGCTATGCCGAGATGCAACGCCTGGCGCTGCATCTGGGTGCGCGGCCCGAGACCTTGGCGGGACTGTCCGGCTTTGGCGATCTGGTGCTGACCTGCACCTCGCTGAAATCGCGCAATCTGCGATTTGGCATTGCCTTGGGTGCCGGAACTGACTTTGATCCGACCGTCACTGTCGAGGGCGTCGCCACTGCCAAAGCCGTCGCAAGACTTGCCCGCACCCTGCCCATCCCGATGCCCATCACACAGATGGTTGCGGACCTGATCGACCAGACCGTCACCCTTGATCAGGCGGTCCGCAGCCTGATGTCGCGACCCTTGAAACAGGAATAGCCATGCGTATCGCCCTTATCTGCACCGACAAAACCAACGCCTTGCAAACCCGGATCGACAATCGCTCGGCCCATCTGGCCTATATCCAGGAAACGGGCGTCGTCGAAATGGCGGGACCCTTCTTGAATGGATCAGGCCAGATGACCGGGTCACTGATCGTCTTGTCCGTCGACAATCTGCAGGCCGCACAGGACTGGGCCGCCGCGGATCCCTATGCCAAGGCCGGGCTGTTTGACCGTGTGCAGATCACCGAATGGAAAAAGGTGATTGGCTGATGGCTTTTTGGTTGTTCAAATCCGAACCCGATGTCTGGAGCTGGCAAGATCAGGTCAACCGGGGCGAGGCTGGCGAGGAATGGCACGGCATCCGCAATTATGCGGCCCGTAACAATATGCGAACCATGGTCGTCGGGGATCGCGGCTTTTTTTACCATTCCAACATCGGCAAAGAGATGGTCGGAATTGTCGAGGTCTGCCGCACCTCGCAGCCCGATAGCACCACCGATGATCCAAGATGGGATTGCGTGAAGATCAAGGCACTGCGCGGATTTCAGCGACCTGTGACCTTGCAGATGTGCAAGCAGGTGCCTGGTCTGGAAAACATGATCCTGATCAACAACTCGCGTCTTTCGGTGCAGCCAGTGACCCCGGCAGAATGGCAGATCATTTGCGCACTGGGTGGCGTTGAACCTTAAAGCATCCGTGATGGTCATGCTGCTCAGCAGCGCAGGATCAAACGCGCCAACAACCACGACACAAGCAGGCCCAGGCCATCCAGCCCAAGGTACATCAGCGTCTTGCCAATGTCGTCGGCCGGAACTTGGACCTGATACAGGGTCAGTCCACCCAAATCGCCGGCAAGGCCGACAATCAGGATGGCCGATACATTGTTGGTGAAATGCAAGGCGATGGCGGCCCCCAAATTGCCCGTGCGGGCGGTAAGATCGGCCGCGATCAGCCCGAAACCGGCGGCCCAAAACATGGTCGCCGCGGTCATCAGCCCCGACGCGTGCGGCGCGTAATGTGCAAGGCCAAACAGCAATGTCGGCAGGCCGAGCCAGACCCAGCGCGCAGAAAATCGGCCAGCAAGCTGCTGTTGCAGATAGCCGCGAAACATCAGTTCTTCGGTTGTGGTCTGGATCAAAAGGCCCAGCAGGGCCGCCGGCAGCCATGGCAACAACTGCGCCAAAGTTAGGTTTTGGCGCACATCGTCACCCTGCACGCTTAGCGGCATCAACAGCATCAAAAGCCCCATCAAGGGCAGGCCAACCCGGATGAAATCGCTTAACACCGGACCGAACGGGCCTGTCAGGCTGGACAGACCGCGCCGCATCAGAATCTGAACGGCAAGGATCAGGCCCAACATCTGTGGCAGAAAGGAAAACAGCAGCCCGATCACGCCCGCAGCCGAATTGCTGTTCAACCCATCATTAAACGGGTCCCGGGGATCGGTTGGTCCCAAAATCTTCATCATCGGCAACACGACAGTCAGAACGATCAGCACTGTCAGAATTTCAGACAGGATCAAGCCAAGAACGGTGCGCCAAATCTCGACGCGGGGGCGCGCAAGATCGGCAAGTTGGTTCATGGCGTGATAGGGCGCAGCTATGGGCAGCATCGGGACCTCGGGCAAAAGTTACGGCTAGCCTTTGGATTTAGCTGACGCAAGCGTCATGGCGGAACCAGACATATCAACAGACCCGAATTTCCCTTGTTCAAGCCAGACAAGCTTCGTAACCCTGCCGGGCCGGATCTGCCAAGGGCTTACCGATGACCAGCATTGCCGAATCCTGTTTTCGACGACTTCTGCCGCGCCTTGGCGGATTTCTGATGGCAGGCTTGTTGCTGCTGGCCAGTTGCGATCTGCCGGGCGGGGTACGTCGGGAAATCACGATCCTTGACGGTCAGATCACGGTTCGGGCGCCACAATTCTACTGTGTTGACCGGCAAGCCTCGCGCGCGGGCAAGGACACTGCGGTGGTGTTGATCGGGCGTTGCGCCGTCAAGGATCATGTCGCGGCCGCCGTTGTGACAGTGACGGTGGGCGGCGCTGCCAGCGGTGGCGTCATGCTGGCAGGCGCCGAGGCTTTGCGGCAGTTTCTACGATCGTCAGATGGCCGCAAGGTCTTGTCACGATCGGGACGCGTTGAGGATGTCGCGGTGTTGCAATCGGGGGTCGTTGACGGCACGCTGATGCTGCATCTGAACGATGCCTTGGCGGGCGAGTATTGGCGCGCAATCATCGGGTTGCGTGGGCGTCTGGTCACCGTGTCGGCCCTCGGGCCCGAAGTTGCGCCATTGCCGCCCGAGCATGGCCGACATCTGGTCGAACAAACGGTGGCAGCCCTGAACAAGGCAAATCCTGCGGCTCAAGGCGGATAGGATATAACCCCGGACGTCGTCGCGGTGAATTTGGATGGAAACCCGCCAAAGGCACGGAATATTTAGAATTTTGGAGTGATTTGAGCGATAGGTTCCGGAATGGCTGCAATCCGCGCGATGAATTCATAAGTCTAAAGTGACGGCAGATGGCTGGACGGATATCAAGATACTGGGATGCCTTCCTACACCGGCGCTCGCTGCGTCGCTGGATGCGAAAATCGAAGGGGGCGGCCGCAGCAGATCTGGCGACGCTGCGGACATGGCGCGGGCAGGCGCGGGCGTTGCGACGCAATATGGACATCGTCAATCACGAGGCCGATCATCGCCTAGCGCTGCCAGTTATCGGGTCCGATGTGTTCCCCAGGCAATTGGGTACGGATTGGTGGTGGCGGCCCTTCGCCTGGAAAGGACCGTCGCCTTTGCCAGGAATTGCCTCGGTTTCAGGCAAGACCGCCTTCTGCGAAGGTATCAGTGTGTTCCACGACTGCCGCAAGGCTGACCTGATCTTGCGCCAGATCCGTAACACCCGTGAGGTCGAAATTGCGCCCTTTGGTCTGCGGATGGACGTTTTTGGGTTTGACGGGTCATTCCTGTCTCTGGTGCTCGATCTGCCGGAAGACGTCACACGCGGGCTGAAGCAGCGGCACCTGATCCGCCTTGACGCCATCGTCGAGATGGAAAGGCCACTGAAAGTCTTTGCCCGGCTCAATATCAAACATGGTCCAAACGTAGACCAGATCGTTCGGGAATTGCCGCCGAATTCAGAACCAGTGATGGTAGAATTCGACCTTGCCTATTCCAAGATGAATGAAAACCGGATTGAGCGGTTGTGGGTGGACCTGATCTTCGAGGACCCCGCGATGAATGAGGTGACCTTGCGCGATGTGATCTTCTCGCGCAGGCCACGGGCGGAATTGTGAGGGCGGCATGAATGAAACAAAGCTGACGCAAACCCGGATACGCGGCGGTGTCTGGGAGGGCGTGCTGACCGGGCCAACGGACATGCCGGTGCTTGAGGTGAGCTTGCTGGGTGCTGCCTTGCCCGGGCTCAGCGTGACCGCCTTATCCGATTGTGCCGGCAGCTGGGCGGTACGGCTGCCCATCCCTGCCGAGGTCTTGAATGAAGGGGTGCAAACTTTCCTGATTCAAGACAAGACAAATGGCGAGGCCTTGGCCCATTTTACCATCATCACCGGCGTGGCGATGCAGGATGACGTCCGGGCCGAGATTGATTTGCTGCGCGCCGAGTTGGACATGCTAAAACGTGTGTTTCGGCACCATTGCGTCAAAACAGCGGTCTAACCCTGTTGGCCCCGTGAATACCTCATATCGTCCACGACATCCGTTCTTCTGCGAACCGACAAAACAGCCAACTCCATCTGGACCCAGGACGGATTGATCCTATCCATAAGATACCTGCCCGCGTTCAGGTGCGATCACTGCCCGCCATCCTGCGAAACAGGCCTATCAGGGCGTGAGACGTGCTGAGATCTGGCTTACCTTGGCCCCGCCGAACGTGTTTGGCTGAAAGCATCATGCGCCACCTGCCCTAGAGCGAGTCGCGTTCAATCAGGTTCACCTGATTGAACGCAACTCGCAACATTACCAACGACTTGCCTGTCTTGGGTTGCACTCAATCTGAATCAGATTGAGTGCAACCCGCTCTAGGGCTGTCCGAACCGAAACCAGGGCCACGTTGCAACGATTCCGCTGCACGCAGGGGGTCGTTTTGCGCCGCTTTCACGGCGGCCTTGATTTGCAGCGGAACCCGCGTAATCTGACGAAATGACGATGCAAACCCCGACCCCTCTTCCCCAGCCTGATCCGCTAACCGAACTGGTCTGTTTTGACCGTCAAGAACTGGCCAAGATCCTCGCTGTGTATGGGCGGATGGTTGCTTTGGGCGAGTGGCGGGACTACGGTCTGTCCACCCTGCGCGATCTGGCCGTGTTTTCGATCTTTCGCCGTACAGCCGAGTTTCCCCTGTACCGGGTCGAGAAACGCCCCAAACTGCGGATGAAACAGGGCATGTATTCTGTGGTTGCAGTGGATGGTCATATCCTACGCCGTGGCCATGATTTGGGGCGGGTTTTGCAGGTTCTGGAAATCAAGGCGATCCGTCAGGTCGAATGAACCTGACAGACGCTGCCGCGCCACAATCGGCAGCACAATAACCCCGGGGCTGGACATGCGAGGCAGGATACAGATGCGATCCGCCGAAGGCCACCCAATGTCTGGGCGCGCCCCCCTTCGCCCAAGGCCGCCTCTGCCGGCCAGCCGCAACAGCCATCCTTGTCAGCAAAGCCGAAAGTGCGGCCTGCAAAGACACACGCGCTTTGGCTGTCGTTACACGGCGGTCAATCACAGGCCCAGAATGGCTGGCAGGGCCCCCAGCACGGCCCGCGCGCCCTGACCGACGCCGCCCTTTGGGCGCGCAGGCAGATCGGCAGGCGCATGGCCATAGATGTCGAAATGCACATAGCGTTGCCCCTCGGCAAACCGCCGCAGAAACAAGGCCGCCGTGACCGACCCTGCAAAGCCCCAGCCGGGCGCATTGTCCAGGTCGGCAATTCCGGGCTCGATGATATGCTCGTAAGGCGTGTGAAACGGCAATCTCCAGACCGGATCGAACCCGGCGACCGCACCAGCCTCCAGCGCTGCAACGACCGCAGGGTCATCACAGTAATAGGGCGCAAGATCAGGCCCGACCGCAACCCGTGCGGCGCCCGTCAGGGTCGCCATGGACACGATCAGATCAACAGGTTCCTCACAGGCATAGGCCAAAGCATCACCCAAGACCAACCGCCCCTCGGCATCGGTGTCATTGACCTCGACCGTCAGACCCTTGCGAGAGCGCAAGATGTCCTTTGGACGCATGGCATTGCCGGAAATTGCGTTCTCGACGGCTGGAACCAGCACCCGCAACCGCAGCGGCAACTGCAGCGCCATGATCATATGGGCCAACCCCATGACCGTGGCGGCACCGCCCATGTCCTTTTTCATCAATTGCATCCCCGACGATGGCTTGATGTTCCGCCCCCCGGTATCAAAACAAACGCCCTTGCCCACCAGAGTCAGCGCAGGCCCCACCCCACCCCATCGCATTTCCAGCAAACGTGGTGCGCGGGCCGAAGCTTTGCCGACGGCATGAATCATCGGAAAACCAGCCTCCAATTCTGCGCCCTGCACCACCGACGCCGTGGCGCCAAACCTTGCGGCAAGGTCCATGAAGGCCACCTGCAACTCCTGTGGGCCCATGTCGCTCGCGGGCGTGTTGATCAGGTCGCGGGTCAGGCATTCCCCCTCGGCCATTGCCAGCAATTGCGGCGCATCAACGCCAAAGGCTGTCAATGTGACCGGCGGCAACTGTTTGCGGCTGCGATAGCGGTCAAAGCTGTATTGCGCCAACAGCGCGCCCAAAGCGACCTCTGTCCGCTGGTCGTTCGTCAAGTCCCCCAGCAGACGCCAAGCGCCGCCCGGCAGGTCCGCCAACCCCTTGACCAACCCGAACCTTGACCGTGCTTGCGCCGCAGTTGTGCCAAGGCCAACGACAGCGCTGCTGACCGAGCCATCCGGTGCCATCAGCAAACGCACCTCGCCCAAGCCCGCGGCAAAGCCGCTGCCCTTGAGCCAGGCTTGCACGGCCGCCGGCTGTCCT
>JBAXXO010000093.1:0-11114 GCA_037127855.1 Alphaproteobacteria bacterium | reverse complement strand
CCGGTCGCCGCCTTTGCCACCAGCCTGGCTTTGCCCGCAGCCTTTGCCACCGCTGTCATGGTCGCATGGCACCAGCTCGGTTTGGCGCTAGACCCTGCCACCCCGGCCCTGATCGCAGCCACCACCGGGCTTGTCGCGACCGCATTTGGCCTGATCACCGCCCGCCGCCGCGCCGCCGCCCTGCGCCGCCGCTTCGAACGCCACCTTTCACCCGCCATCGTCGCCCGTATTGCCGCCCAACCCGGCCTGACCCGCCTGCCGGGCGAGGCGCGCGAGGTCACGGCCATGTTCACCGATCTGCAAGGCTTCTCAGCCATCGCCGAAACCCTGCCGCCTGTGCACCTGATCGCCCTGCTGGACCGCTACTTTTCCGGACTGACCGAAATCGTCCATAGCCACGGCGGCATGATCGAGAAATTCGTCGGCGACGCCGCCCATATCCTGTTCAACGCCCCTTTCGACCTGCCCGACCACCCCGCCGCCGCGACCCGCTGCGCCCAGCAGATAACGCGCTTTGGCGAGACATTTGCCGCCGCCCCCGCAAGCCACGGGCTGGGCCGCACCCGCGTCGGGTTTGAAACCGGCATGGTGATCGTCGGTGATGTCGGCTCCGGCGACAAACTGGATTATACCGCCCACGGCCATGCAATGAACCTTGCCGCACGGCTGGAACAGGAGTGCAAGACACTGGGTGTCACCCTGCTGGCCGGACCACAGGTCCAACAGGCCAATCCGGGTCAACCTTGGCAGGCTTTGGGCGCGTTGGACGTCCGTGGAATCGGCAAGGTCGCTGTCTTTACCCTGCCGCAGGTAACGCCCTAGATCGCCCCCACCAGCGCAAAAGCCGCATCAATCCGCGCCTGACGCCATTTCGCCGGCTCCGACGGCGCGTCCCCCGCAACGGCAACGTCGCTGCCATAGCCCGCATACAGCACAACCTTGGCCCCACCGGCGGTAAAGCGCACTGTGCCGCGCCCGACGAACACGGCGAACTTGCCTTTGCTTGGGCCTGCAAAGAACTGCGTGCCCCGCACGGCGATCAGCCCAAAAGCCGTCGACAGGGTGACCGGCGTCTTTTGTGCTGCCTCATCGCGGTCAAACAGCAGCGCGCCCTGCCCCAAGATCAACTCGCCCCCGACCTCTGCCGTATAGCGGTCAATGGTCAGCACAGTCTCAGGCCCCATCAAGACACGCGTCCGGCCGCCCAGCATCATCGCCAACAGCGAGTCTGGCCCGGTGCGCACCTCATCGCCGACAAAAACCGGTGACGCCGCAAACAGATCGCGCTGCGGCATTCCCGCCTTGGTCTGACCCACGGCTCTCTCGACAATTCCGACATCATCAGCGGCAAAGGCCGCCGATGGCAACAACCCCAATCCGCACCCCAGCATCACCTGTCGGCGGTCCAATCCTGAATCCTCGGCCATATCCCAACCTCCGATTGATGCACCAAGCAAGAAACCCCGTCGCCCCTTCAGCACCCCGCACTCAACCGCTCTGCCCCAGCGTCAACCGCTGAATCAGCTCGATCAGCGCCTTCATTTCCGCATCCAGCCACAGCCGCGCTGCATCAACCGCCCGCACATATTGCGCCGCAATCCCGGCCAGCGCCGGGACCTTCGCAGCCAGCACCGGGGCAAACACATACAACACCGCCAAGGCCACCGCCAAAGTCACCAGAAACAGGAATCCGCGCCGAAACGCGCCACGCCCCTCAGCCCCCGGATACAGACTGTCCAGGATCGCCGCATCCGCCTGCGAGGTCCGATCACTCGTCGCGCGCAGGGTCGAGTTGATGTCCTCTATCGCCGGCAGCATATCGCGCCGCGATTTTGGCGGCGGGGCTGCCTGCTCGTGCTCGCCCCCGCGCCCCCGCGCAATCCGCCGCACCGCCGCCGCGACGCCGCCTGGTTCCTGCACCAAAGGCAGTTCCGTCTGCGTCTCGATCGCCGGCGGGCCCTGCCCGCGCGTTCGGGCGGCGGCGTCGTGGCGCCGGGCCGCAGCCTCGCGTTCCGCCTCTTCGCGCAGCATCGCCAAGACCGTTTCATCCAGTGACCGCGACGGGGGCGGCACGGCCGGCGCACCCGCAGACCCGGCTGCCCCCTGCCCCTGCGCCACCGGCATCACAACCTCGGGCATCCAGGCATCCGGCACCACGGACTCGACCTCGGCCTCGAACCCTGCCCGCAGACCTGTGTCATCCGCCGCAACGGACTCTGCTGCACCAGACTTCGTCCGGGCCCAATCCGCCGCGTCGACGTCGTCGTCTTCTTCCGCCTCAACCTCGGGATGGGTCTGAAACCAAGCATGTCCGCAGTTCGAGCATTGTACATCGCGGCCCGTCTGCGGGATCGCAGCATCGTCCACTTCGTATTCCGCCTCACAAGATGGACAAACCAACCGCATCCCACACCGTCCTAGCCCGCAAACACCCGTCATTTTCACCCGTGTGTATCAATGAAAGCCGCGCTATCCAAGTGTTTGTGACCAATTCCTTAACGGTGCCCGTTGAATCCGGCGTGGCCATGGGCGATGCTGTCACTGGATCGGACAAGGAAAGCAGGGCCAGCGGGTGATATCCTTTGAAAATGCCGCCTATTCCTATGGCGGTGGCGAGTTGCTGTCCGATATCTCTCTGCGCCTCGCGCCGGGGTCGTTTCACTTTCTGACCGGGCCGTCAGGCTCGGGCAAATCGACGTTTCTGAAACTGTGTTATGCCGAATTGCTGCCCACCGCGGGCCGCCTGACGCTGTTTGACCGCGAGGTGCGCTCGCTGACCCGCGACGATGTCGCCCTGACCCGCCGCCGCATCGGGGTGGTGCATCAAGATTGCCAGTTCATCGACCACCTGCCGCTGGCCACCAATGTCGCCCTGCCCCTGACCGTGTCAGGCCGCCCGACGACGGCGGCCGACCTGTCCGATCTGCTTGGCTGGGTCGGCCTTGGTCAACTGGCCGAGGCCAAACCGCCCGCGCTGTCAGGCGGCGAGCGTCAACGCGCCGCCCTCGCCCGCGCCATCATCATGGGCCCCGACGTCGTCCTGGCCGATGAACCCACCGGCAATCTCGATTGGGACATGTCGCTGCGCCTCTTGACCCTGCTGGTCGAGTTGAACCGGATGGGCAAGACCGTGCTGGTGGCCACCCATGATCTGAACCTGATCCGTCAGGCCAAGGCGCAACTGGCCGCGCGTGTCCTGCGCATCACCAAACGCCGCATCCAGCTTGCCGGGGCCGACCTGTGACGTCGCCCTCGCGCAAAGACGTCGCCAATGCCAACCGTCAGGCCGACCGTGTCGTGCCGCCCTCGGGTGCCCCCGCGCGCCTGACCTCGTTCACGGCAGGGGCGATGACCTTTCTGGCGGTGTTCGCACTCGCGCTCTCGCTCGCCTCGGGCCGCCTCGCCGCCCGCTGGGCGCAGTCGCTCGACCGCACGGCCACCATCCGCATCGCAGCCCCACCCGACCAACTGGCCCTGCAAACCAAGGCGGTGCTTGACATCCTGCAAACCACCCCCGGCATCGCCTCAGCCCGCGCCGAAACACCTGCCGAACAGCGCAAACTGCTCGAACCCTGGTTCGGCCCCGACCTGCCCCTGACCGATCTGCCCCTGCCGCAACTGATCGAATTGGTCGAAGCCACCCCGGGCTACGACGCCGAGGGCCTGAAACAACGCCTGTCCGTCGAGGCTCCGGGCGCAATCCTGGACGATCACACCCGCTGGCGCCGCCCCATGGCCGAGGCGGCGGCCAGCCTGCGCCTGCTGGGCTATCTCTCGATCGCCCTGATCCTTGCGGCGATGGCGGCCATGATCACCCTTGCCGCCAATGCCGCCCTCGCCGCCAATGCCCAGGTGATCCGGGTCCTGCGTCTGGTCGGCGCAAAAGACAGCTACATCGCCCGCGCCTTTGTCCGCCGCTTCACCCTGCGCGCCGTGGCCGGGGCGCTGGTCGGCGCCATCCTCGGCACGTTGGCCATCGCCCTGCTGCCCGCCCAAGACGCGGCGGGCGGTTTTCTCACCGGCCTGGGCTTCACCGGCCTCGGCTGGCTCCTGCCCCTGACCCTGCCGGTGCTCGCGGGCCTCGTCGCCTTCGTGGCCACCCGCACCGCCGCCTTTGCCACCCTCAACAGGCTGACGTGATGCAAAAACCCCTGCGCTGGCTGCTCTCGGCCCTTTTCGTCACCCAGATGTACCTGATGATGGCCCTCGCCGCCGTGGCCTTCGCCATCCCAGCCCTGCTGTCGCGCGACATGGCCTTTGCCGGTGTGCGCTTTTATTGCAACTGGGTGCGCTGGACTGCCGCGCTGCTGGTCGGCCTGCGCTCCGAAATCCGCGGCCCGGTCCCCCAAACCGAGGTTCTGATCGCGGCCAAACATCAAAGCTTCTTTGACATCATCCTGCTGTGTTCGGTCCTGCCGCGCCCCAAATTCATCATGAAACGCGCGCTGATCTGGGCCCCTTTCCTTGGCCAATACGCCCTGCGCATGGGCTGCATTCCGGTCGACCGCGGCAAACGCGGCGCCGCCATCGCACAGATGAAGGCCGATGTTGCCCGCGGTGCAGCCCAGCCCGGCCAATTGGTCATCTACCCCCAAGGCACCCGCGTCGCCCCCGGCGCGGTCCTGCCCTACAAGATGGGCACTGGCCTGCTCTATGAACAGTTGGGCCAGACCTGCATCCCCGCCGCCACCAATGTCGGCCTGTTCTGGCCGCGCCACGGCATCCTGCGCCAACCGGGCCTGGGGGTGCTGCAATTCCTGCCCGCGATCCCCCCCGGCCAACCGGTGCCGGCCTTCATGAAACAGATGGAGTCAACGGTGGAATCCGCCTCCCTGCTCCTGATGCGCGAAGCGGGATGGACGGGCAAATGAGCACGAGCGCCGCCAGCGTGGCCCATATCATCGACATCTTGCACCCGCTCAACCTCACCACCAGGGCCATGTTCGGCGAATACGCGCTTTATCTCGATGGCGTCGTGGTGGCCTTCATCTGCGACGACACGCTGTTTGTCAAACCCACGAAATCCGCCCTCTCGCTTCTGCCGGACATCCCCCGCGGTCCGGCCTATCCCGGCTCAAAAGACTACATCATCGCCTCCGAACTCCTCGACGACCCCGCTTTGTGCAGCCGTGCCCTGCAGGCCGTGGCCGCCGACGCCCCGCAACCCAAACCCAAAAAGCCCAAACCCCCGCCACAAACCCCCAAGGCCTGACTGAAATCTTCCGCCTTTCATTTTGGCCCAAATATTCCACGGGGGTCCGGGGGTGTGAAACCCCCGGCCGTCGGTCCAGCGCGCAGCGTATTATTTGCATCCCGACCGTCAAGGCAATCTTGCATCAACATTCAATCCCACCCACATGTCCCGCAGGCCATGACGGATGTGCCTGTTCAGGGCATCCGCAACGGCGCTGAAACAGGAGATCAGCCATGAACCTTGAGAAATTCACCGAGCGTTCGCGCGGCTTTCTGAATGCCGCCCAAACCATCGCCATCCGCGAAAACCATCAGGCCCTTACGCCTGAACACTTGCTCAAGGCTCTGATGGACGATGATCAGGGCCTTGCCGCCAATCTGATCCGCCGTTCGGGCGGCGAGCCGCAGCGCGTGACTGACGCGCTGACGCTGAGTCTGGCCAAGTTCCCCAAGGTCACCGGCAACGCGCAGCCCTTCATGGACACGGCGCTTGTAAAGGTGCTGGACGAGGCTGAAATGGTCGCCAAAAAGGCAGGTGACAGTTTTGTGCCTGCCGAACGTATCCTGATGGCGCTGGCAATGGTTGCCTCAAAGGCCAAGGATGCGCTGGATGCCGGGGCCGTCACTGCGCAAAAGCTGAACGCCGCCGTCAATGATATCCGCAAGGGTCGGACCGCTGACACCGCCTCGGCCGAGGAAACCTATGACGCGCTCAAGAAATACGCCCACGATCTGACCGAGGCTGCGGATCAGGGCAAGATCGACCCGATTATCGGTCGCGATGACGAGATTCGCCGCACGATGCAGGTTTTGTCCCGTCGCACCAAGAACAACCCGGTCCTGATCGGCGAACCCGGTGTCGGTAAGACCGCTATTGCCGAGGGTCTTGCCCTGCGCATCGTCAACGGCGATGTGCCGGAATCCTTGCGCAACAAAAAGCTAATGGCGTTGGACATGGGCGCACTGATCGCGGGTTCGAAATACCGCGGCGAGTTCGAAGAGCGTCTGAAAGGCGTGCTGAATGAGGTGACCGCTGCCAATGGCGAGATCATCCTGTTTATCGACGAAATGCACACTCTGGTCGGTGCTGGCAAATCCGATGGGGCTATGGATGCCGCAAATCTGATCAAACCTGCACTCGCACGGGGCGAGCTGCACTGCGTCGGGGCCACCACGCTGGACGAATACCGCAAATATGTGGAAAAAGATGCCGCCCTTGCCCGCCGGTTCCAGCCCGTCATGGTCAGCGAACCGACGGTCGAGGATACCATCTCGATCCTGCGTGGGATCAAGGAAAAATACGAACTGCACCACGGCGTCCGCATCAGCGATTCTGCCTTGGTTGCGGCAGCCACATTGTCGCACCGCTATATCACCGACCGCTTTCTGCCCGACAAGGCAATCGATCTGATGGATGAGGCCGCCTCACGTCTGAGGATGGAGGTCGACAGCAAGCCCGAAGAGTTGGACCAGCTGGACCGTCAGATCCTGCAACTGCAGATCGAAGCTGAGGCGTTGAAGAAGGAAGACGATGCCGCTTCGAAAGACCGTTTGCAGCGTTTGGAAAAGGAACTGGCCGACCTGTTGGAACATTCCTCGGAGATGACCGCGAAATGGCAGGCCGAACGTGCCGCGCTCGAAGCGTCGCGCGATGTCAAGGAACAGTTGGAACGCGCCCGCGCCGAGTTGGAACAGGTCAAGCGCGAAGGCAATCTGGGGCGAGCAGGCGAGTTGTCATATGGCATCATTCCGGGTCTGGAACGAAAACTGGGCGAGACCGAGGCCCGCGAAGGTGATGCCTTGGTCAGCGAGGCTGTAGGGCCCGAACAGATCGCTGAGGTGGTCGAGCGCTGGACAGGCATCCCGACCTCCAAAATGCTGGAGGGCGACCGTGAAAAGTTGCTGAAGATGGAGGAAGAACTGGGCAAGCGCGTCATCGGCCAGCGTTCTGCCGTCACCGCCGTGTCCAACGCGGTGCGACGCGCCCGTGCGGGCTTGAATGACGAGGGACGGCCTTTGGGCAGCTTTCTGTTCCTTGGCCCCACAGGCGTCGGCAAGACCGAGCTGACCAAGGCGCTGGCCAGCTATCTGTTCGACGACGACTCGGCCATGGTACGTATCGACATGTCGGAATTCATGGAAAAACACGCCGTGTCGCGCCTGATCGGTGCTCCACCCGGGTATGTGGGCTATGACGAAGGTGGCGTGCTGACCGAGGCCGTGCGGCGAAGGCCCTATCAGGTCGTGCTGTTTGATGAGGTCGAAAAGGCCCATCCGGATGTGTTCAACATCCTGCTGCAGGTGCTGGATGATGGTGTGCTGACCGATGGTCAGGGCCGGACGGTGGATTTCAAGCAGACGCTGATCATCTTGACCTCGAATCTCGGGGCCTATGCCTTGTCGCAACTGCCCGACGGTGCCGACCCGACCAACGCGCGCGCTGAGGTGATGGAGGCGGTGCGTGGACATTTCCGCCCCGAATTCCTGAACCGTCTGGACGAGACCATCATCTTTGACCGTCTGGGTCGTCAGGACATGGGCGCGATTGTGGACATCCAGTTGCGTGGGCTGGAAAAACGGCTGGCAAGCCGCAAGATCACGCTTGCGCTTGATGCCGCCGCCCGGACATGGCTTGCGAACGAAGGCTATGATCCCGTCTATGGCGCGAGGCCCCTGAAACGTGTGATCCAGCGCCATCTGCAAGACCCGCTTGCGCAGATGATTTTGTCGGGGGATGTGCTGGATGGCGCAACCGTCGTCGTGTCGTCGGGGGAAGACGGGTTGATGGTCGACGGGCGCGCCATGGCGTCCAACCGCCAGCGTCCTGCTGCGGCCGTGGTGCATTGATCGGTCGGGCGCAGAGTTGCATGGGTGGGTTGAAACCCACCCTACCCTCTGTACGCAGTGGCGACGTCGGATTGCACGTCTGGGGCCAACATGTCGATCGCTGAAACCTTTATTCTGGTGTTGCTGATCATCTTTACGCTGCCTTGGGCTGTGTGGCGGCTGATGGGCGGCACGGTGGTGTTGCCACTGGTGGTGGTGCAGATCATCTGTGGCATCGTGCTGGGCCCCGGTGTGCTAGGTGCTGCCTTGCCGCAGGTTTACGCAGCGGTCTTTCGCCCCGAGGTGATCGACGCTGTGAACGCCGTTGCCATGTGGGCGGTGATGCTGTTCGTGTTTTCTGCCGGGCTGGAACTGGACGTGACCGAGGCTTGGGCCAGCCGTCGTGACACCGCGGTCGCGGCGGGGTTGGCGCTGGTGGTGCCCTTGGCCCTTGGCACGGGTGCTGCGGCGATCATGCTGCAATTGTCGGGGGGGTGGCTGGGGGCGAAAGGGCAGGGCTGGCAGGCGATGCTGGGCATTGGAATGGCCTGCGCCGTTACGGCCTTGCCTATTCTGGTGCTGTTTCTGGGCCAATTGGACCTGCTGCGTCAGCCCTTGGGCCAACGCATCCTGCGCTATGCCAGTCTGGACGACATCGCCGTCTGGGCCGTTCTGGCACTGGTCTTGCTGGATTGGGCGCGTCTGGGCCGGCAGGGCCTTTTCCTGCTGGGCTTTATCGTGGCGGCGGTCCTGCTGCGCCGCCTGATGCCGCGCTTGCGCGACGCCGACCGCTGGTATGTCGGCCTGATCTGGCTGACCGCCTGTGGCTTTGCCGCCGATTGGGCAGGGCTGCACTACATGATTGGCGCCTTTCTGTCCGGCGCCGCACTGGAGACGCGCTGGTTCGGCACCGACCGGCTGGAAAGCTTTCGTCAGGCCGTGCTGGTTGCGCTGATGCCGGTGTTCTTCCTGTCGACCGGCCTGCGGACGGATTGGCAGATGGGGGGCTGGGCGGCCTTTGCCGCTGCCGGACTGATGCTGATCGCCGCGGTTGGCGGTAAACTGATTGGTACCCATCTGGCCGGGCGCCTGCTGGGCTGGACCCGGGCCGATACATGGATCATCGGCTGGCTGTTGCAGACCAAGGCGCTGATCATGATCATCTTTGCCGGTATCCTTTTGGACAAGCAGGTCATCGCCCCCGCCACCTTTACGGCCCTGTTGTTGATGGCGGTGGCCAGCACCCTGCTGGCCATGCCCATCGTCACACGCCTGATCGCGCGGCGCGTCCCGTCCTGACTTCGGCAATTGTTTCAATCGCGTGCCGCAGAAGTGAGACAAGATGATTTTGTGTTTCGCCTGAAATGCGTCATGTTGTTCCGGACTCAGACAGGAGACTGCCATGACCTACAAGCCCGACCTACACTGGTCCGACGTGACACCGCAGGCCGCGTTCCTCAACCGCCGTCAGATCATCGTCACGGCAGGCGCCGCCCTTTTGGCAGGGCCAGCCCTGGCCAAGAGTCCTTACTCCACTGACGACGCCCCCAATAGCTTTGAAGAGATTACGAATTACAACAACTACTACGAATTCGGCACCGACAAGGCCGACCCCGCCGCCAATGCCGGTGGCTTCAATGCGTCGCCATGGTCTGTCGTCGTGGACGGCCTGGTCGATAAGCCCGGCACCTATGACCTTGGCGACCTGCTGTCGGGACTGACCCAGGAAGAGCGCATCTACCGCTTTCGCTGTGTCGAGGCGTGGTCGATGATCGTGCCTTGGCAAGGCGTGCAACTGTCAAGCCTGATCGAAAAGCTTGGCCCCAAGCCCGGTGCCAGATTCATCGCCTTTGAAACCGTGGTCCGCCCGAAGGAAATGGTCGGCCAACAGCGCGCCATCCTTGACTGGCCCTACCGTGAAGGTCTGCGGATGGATGAGGCGATGAACCCTCTGACCCTGCTGGCGACGGGTCTGTATGGCAAGGACCTGCCCAATCAGAACGGCGCCCCGATCCGTCTGGTCACCCCGTGGAAATACGGCTTCAAATCGATCAAGGCCATTGTCAAGATCAGCTTCACCGACACGATGCCCCAGACCACCTGGAACATGATGGCAGCCAATGAATACGGATTCTACGCCAATGTGAACCCGCAGGTTGATCACCCGCGCTGGAGCCAGGCAAGTGAACGCCGCATCGGTGCCGGGTTGTTCGCCGGGCGCCAGGATACGCTGATGTTCAACGGCTATGCAGATCAGGTGGCCAGCCTGTATTCCGGAATGGACCTAGTGGCAAACTACTGATGGATCGGATCAACCAGTACCTTAAAACGGTCCCGACCTGGATTGTCTATCTGTTGGGCGCCTTGCCCGCTGTCTGGATCGTCTTTGATGGGTTGAACGCGATTGATCCGGTGCGGGCGATCGAATGGGGCCTCGGGCTGTGGGCCGTGCGGCTGCTGATTGCCACGCTGTCGATCAGCCCGCTGCGCTGGGCAGGGCTGAACCTGCTGCGCTTTCGCAGGCAGTTGGGTCTGGTCGCCTTTGCCTATGTGGTGCTGCATTTTGCCGCTTGGCTGACCATCGACATGGGGCTGCGCTGGGGGCAGATCCTGCAAGACCTGTACAAGCGCTGGTACATCCTTATCGGCATGTCTGCCTTGCTTTTGCTGATCCCGTTGGCGGTGACATCGAACAATGCCTCGATAAGGCGCTTGGGTGCGCGGAACTGGAACCGATTGCACAAGATCGCCTATCTCGCGACCGGTCTGGGCATGATCCATTTCCTGATGGTTGGCAAAGTTTACACCGCCGAGGTGCTGACCTATGCCGCGATTCTGGTCGTGCTGTTGGCCCTTCGCGTCTGGCGCAATGGTCTGCGCAGCCTTACGCCTGTCTGACCGCCGAACGAAAGCATACCCTGCCGACAAAGTTCGACGATGCGGTAACAATCTTGCGCAACAGGGTCTTGGGCATTGGCGAATATTACGTCAACCTACGGAAATTGTGGATAAATCGGCAATTACGAAAATAATGCGACAATCCCCTAATTTTCCTCTTGCGGGTTTTTTTCTGGGGGCCTAGATAGCGGTTCACT
>JBAXXO010000092.1:0-11174 GCA_037127855.1 Alphaproteobacteria bacterium | reverse complement strand
CTAATCTCGGATGGCTTGGCGCTTGCCGATCACTCGGTTGATCGCGGCCTTTGGTTCTTCGACCAGCGCTCCGATCGTGTCGATCGTCGGTTCGGTGTTGCCGTAGTCCAGCACCAAGGTCAGCCGGGCCTCGGCTTGATCGGAAGTGTCGACCGTCATGATCGAGGTCAAGGCAAGGGCCGCGCGCTCGGCGCCGATCCGTGCCGTCAATAAGCGGGCGAAGTTGTCGCCTTTTTGGCGCTCGTGGTCGGTTCGATCGGGGTTTCGGAAAGGCGCTGGGCGAGCGTGTCGATCTGCGCTGCGGTAAGGGTTTTGGTTTTCATGGGCTTGGTCCTTCAGGCGTTGATGATGTGGGCGGAATGGCCGAGGGTAGTGACCGCGTAGATCGCGTTCACGATATTCGACAATCAACCGACTGGCTGACGGCGGCGCCGTTTCGCGGCAACAGCCATGCCGATCTGCTGCCAAGCATCCGCCATCCGACGATCGACCAGCCCTCTATTGGTTCGACGTGAAAGACGCCGGACAGCGAATTCGTTTCCTCGCCATCCCTTTCGGCAGTAAAGATCACCTCCGCAAAATACTGCCATGGCACCTTTCTTGCTGAGCACTTTATACATCTGCCTAAGCCGGATCACGGACCGTCCTTCCATGATATCGGCAGGAAGACCTAGGACACGCTGTGTCGATGGCGCGACGAGCGGCAGGATTTGGCGCGCGCGTCGGACAGGGTCTGTTGACGGCCCAAACCGGTCCTTCGGTTTCAAATTTTTGGTGCCCTCGACTTACTCTAAGCGGCCAGCTTCCATCTCAGCCTTTTCGTGTTTTTCGGCCCAAACTTAGCCCCAGCACAACGACGCACCCCAACAGAAGCACAATCCCGCCCAATAATGGGTTCAGTCCAAGACCCTTGACACAGACCGCGACTATCGCGATCAGCACGGCTGCTTGCAGGGCCAGCGCCCCGTCATCGACGAACATGCCCAAGAGCTCGTCCCAAACCAGTTTCAGCCATGTCATCGGGCAACCCCCATTTGTGGTTTGGCAAAGTAGCGCGCGGCACCCAGCGAGAACATCGCGAAGAGCGCGAAAATCCAGATCAGCGCCAGATCGGCCCCCGGCCATTCGGCACCCAAGCCCTCACCCGTCCAGAACACTCCGAACGATGACAGCATCAGCCCCACTACGAACTTCAGAGTGTTTTCCGGCACCTGCACCAGCGGTTTGTGCACAGCGATGCCGACCAGCAACACCAGCAGAACTGCGGCCAAGGCCCCCATGCCCGCCCAAAAGGTCTGGCCATGCGCGGTGCCCACGGCGATGACGATGAACACCACTTCGACCCCCTCCAGCAGCACGGCTTTGAAGGCGGCGGTTCCGGCCAGAAAATCGGCGCGGCGCTCGGCGGCCTGCGCCTTCAGCGCATTCGTTTCTTTGGCGAATTCGGCGGCCTCGTCATGCAGGGCGATCCAGCCTGCCGACCGCAGGATGGCCTTGCGCAGCCAGCGCAGGCCGAACAGGATCAGCAGGGTTCCCACGACAAATTGCAGCGCGCGGATCGGGATCAGCGCCAAGAGCGGCCCAAAGCTCAGCACGATCAACACCAGCAGGGCCAAGGCGATGCCCGACCCGGTCAGCGCCGGACGCCAGCCGCGCGTGACGCCCACGGCCAGAACGATGGTGAACGCCTCGACCACCTCGACCAATGAGGCGAGGAAGGCGGCGGTTATGGTGGGCAGAAGCGCGGTCCAGGTCATGCGTCAGGCGTCCTTGGTTTCAGGCAGGGATTGGGATGGGCAACAGGAGGCAACGGTCGGGGGGCAGGGAAAACTCCAGTTGGTCGCCGGGCCGGGCGGTGTTTGGCCAATCCAGCCGCAGGATCTGGCCCGCAATCTCGACCGTCAAACGCCAGCAGCGGCCCTGATAAGCGGCATGGAGGACCTTGGCAATCAGCCGTGTGGCCGGATGCAACGTGGCTGGGCAGGCATCCTCGGGGCGAATCACCAAAACCACCGGGCCGGTGGTGCCGGGTAAGGTCAGGGTCTGACCGTCCACGAGGAACATGCCGCCCTGTGCCTGCCCCGGCAGCAGTGAAAAGCCGCCGATGAAGCTGGCGACAAAGGGGGTGGCGGGGGCGTTGTACAAGGTTTCGGGGGTGTCCAACTGGGCAATCTCGCCCTCGCGCATCACTGCGATGCGATCGGATACGGCCATGGCCTCGGCCTGATCATGCGTGACATAGATCACCGTGATCCCCTCTTGCCGGACCAGATCCATCATTTCGGTCCGCAAATCTTCGCGCAGCGCCGCGTCAAGGTTGGACAGCGGTTCGTCAAACAGCATCAGTTGCGGGCGAGCGGCCAGACAGCGGGCGATGGCGACGCGCTGTTGTTGGCCGCCAGACAGGGCGGCGGGAAGGCGGTCGCGCAGGGGGCCAAGGCGGGTGACGTCGAGTGCGTGGGTGATGCGGGCCTGCGCCTCGGCTGGGGCCAAGCGCTGTGAGGCCAGGGCAAAGCCAAGATTGCCCGCCACGGTCATATGCGGCCACAGGGCGTAGTCTTGAAACACCATGCCGATCTGCCGTTTTTCAGCCGGGATAAGGCGGCCCGGCGCAAAGATTTCGGTGCCGTTCAGGGTTATACGGCCCGCGTCGGGATGATTCAGGCCCGCTATGGCGCGCAGCAGGGTGGTTTTGCCCGAGCCAGAGGCGCCGAGCAATGACACAACCTCCCCTTGGGCGACGTTCAGGTTCAGGGTCTGCAGGACAGGTTTGCCGCCCAACCGCTTTTCCAAACCCTCGCAGATCAGTGCCCAACTCATGGCCGCGCCCCGGATGTGAAGTTGAGATAGCGCCGCGCCACGAGCCAGCCCGCCCCTGCCAATCCGCCCGCTCCGATCATGCAGACCAAGGCGAGCGCCGAGGCCAGACCGTCATCGTCATGGCCCAAGAGCCGCACCACATAGGGCGGCACCGGGCTGCCGGTTTGGGGCACCAGCAGTTGCGAGATGGGGAGTTCGAATACAGTGCGGATAAAGCTTAGTGCTGCGGCGGTGATCACGGACAGTAGCACAAGGGGCAAGACCACCTTGATTAGCCGCGCCACCGCGCCGTGGCCGTACAATTTGGCGCTGTCGGTCAGGCTGGGGGCGAGTTGTCCGACGGCTGTCAGGATGATGATCAGGCAATAGGGCAAGGCTGCGGCGACATATCCTGTGACGAGCAGTGACGCTTGCCCGTAATGCGGAAAGGGCCAGTCGCGAAAGCCGGGCAAGCGGTTCCAGACAAGGATATAGCCAAAGCCCAGCACGATGCCCGGGATGGCGATGGTGCCAAGGGCAAAGCCGGTTACGCTGGCTTTGAGCCCTGGCCCGGCCCGGTCCAGCCGTGCGGCAAGGATCAGCGCGATGGAGGCGGCGATGAGGGCAGTCAGGGCGGCATAGAGGAAGCTGCGGCCCAAGGCCTGCAAGGCGGGCGCGCCGGGGGTCAGGGTTTCGGTCAGGTTCGACAGGGTGAAATTGGTGGGCTCCAACCCATGGCCCAGCGTTGCCGTGAAGGTGCGCAGCAGGATCACCACCAAGGGCAGCCACATGGCCAGCACTCCGATCAGCACCACCACGCCGGTCATGATCCAGCGGGCCAGTGGCGGCGGCTTTTGCGGCAGGCTTTGGCGGCTGCGGCCCGAGATCAGGCGCAGCGATCCCTGTTTGCGCAGCAGGCGGTCGGTTAGGGTGACCAGCAGGATCAGGGTCAACAGGATCAACGCCTGTGCCCCCGCCATGGGGAAATCGACCGGATAGTCGGAGGCGGCGGCATAGATGCCATAGGTCAGCACGCCAAAGCCCGAGGATCGGGCGATGGTGGCGGCCAGGCCGAAATCCGACAGAACTTCGGCAAAGGTGGCGATCAGCGACAGGGCTATGGCGGGCGTCAGCAGGGGCAGATTGATGCGCAGCCAGATGCGCCAGGGATTGGCACCGGCAAGACGGGCGGCATCCTCGATGTCTTGCCCCAGGCCCGCCAAGGCCGAGCCAAGGATGAAGGCAGGCAGAGGAAACAGGCTGAGCGTGTGGACAAAGACCAATCCGCCAAGGCCAAAGAACGCGTCGGATGCCCAATGCGGCAGGATGCCCAACTGTGCCAGATAGCCACCCGGGGCCATCAACAGGACCCAAGCCATGGCTTTCAGATAGGCTGGGGTCAGGAAAACCAGCCACGGCACGGGAACATAAAGCGCCCGCAGCGGCAGGCGGAAGCGTTGGGTCAGCGCGGCGAAAATGCCGCCGACCAGCGTGGCCGTCACCGCCACTGCTGCGCCCAGTTCCACCGAATGCCCGATGGACCGCAGCACGCGGGGCCCGGACAGGGCGCGCCCGAGGGGTGTCAGGTCAATGGCAAGGCCGGGGGATTGCGGGTCAAACAGTGCCGGCATCACGGCCTGCGCCAGTACGGTCAGCAAAGGCAGCACGATCAACAGGCCAAAGACCAACAGGATCGGCAGATCGACCGCCGCCATAGCCAGAAAGCCGGGCAGCCGCAGCCCCCCGGTCAGGTGGATGCGGCGAGGGATCGCCGCATCGGTGGTGTCGTGCAGGCTCATGCCCGGATCATTGCGGAACGAAGCTGTCTTTGTACCACTGCTTCCACTCGGCCTCATGCGCGGAAGCCATCTTGTCATCCAGCGTGACGAAGGTGATGGCCGGGCGCTCTGCCTTGGGGGCCACGCCATCAATAACGGGGATGAAGAAGAAGTCGGTGTCATCGCCATCCTGCATCGCAGCCTGACCCTCGGGCGAGGTCACAAAAGCGATGAACTTGGCAACGGCGTCCATGTGCTGCGACTTCGCACCAATACCCAGACCTTCGGGCAGCGCCACCGAGCCTTCGGACGGGTAGACGGCCACAACCGGCTCTCCGCCGACCTTTTTGGCGATAATCGAGCTGTCTTGGTTGATGCCAACCTTTGCGTCACCGGTCAGGACGGCCTTGTTGATCTTGCCGCCAGACCCCAGACCCGACAGGTCCTTGTTGGTCAGCACTTGTGCCAGCAGCGCCTTGCCCGCATCGACACCATTGGTTTGGAAGAAGCCCGCCAGCCACTGATAGGCCGGGCCCGACAGGTTCGGGTCCTTGGCCGCAACAGCGCCTGCAAACTTGGCCAGATCGGCCCAGGATTTGGGATAGTCGGCTTCGGCCACCTTGGTGGTGTTGACTTCAATCGCGGTGGTCGAGGCGCCGGTGGGGATAAAGGCCAGGCTGGCGGGGGTCAGCGCCTTGCCCAGATCGTTGAACTTGATCGCGGCGGCGACATCTGCCGGAACTGGCTGCACCGCACCATCCTGCATCAGGCGCTCGAACACGGCAGAACCGTCCACCCACAGAATGTCAAACTGCGGATTGTTGCCCTCGGCGGCGATCTTGCCCAAGGTTTCGCCGGTCGAACCGGGTTCCACTACATCGACCGTCACGCCGGTGGCCTTGGTAAAAGCCTCGGCCACGTGGCCCGCAAAATCGAGCGCGTCATACAGAACCAGATCAGCCGCAGCGGCAGGCAGGGCCGCGGTGGACATCAGCAAGGCAAGGGCAAGTGAGGTGCGCATCATCATCTCCGTCAGGGGGAAGGCGGCATTTCAGCCGCTGTGGTGGGAAGGCGGCATTTCAGCCGCCGGGGGAATGTCTGTCGTCTTGCGGCGTCGGGTGCCGCGTTTGGTCCAGCTGCTGTCGATGGCCGCGCGCAGGCTGGCAAAGTCATCAAGGGCGTCCAGAGCCCGGTCGCGGCTTTGGGCTGAAACGCCCAGAACCAACGCCTCGATCATCACAAGGGTCGCCGAATGCAGCGCCAGATGTTCAGACCGCCCACGCGGCACGTCCAAAGTTACCGTAATGCGGTCCTGCAGCACCGGGCCCAGACTGTCGGATATCAGAACGACCGGCAGGCCGAGCGCCTCGGCCCGTTCCAGCGCCACCCGCACCTCGCGGTAGAGGGGCGCATAGGCGATCAGCACCAATAGATCGCCCGCCTGCATGGCCAACAGTTTTTCGGCCAGACCGATGCCACTTTGCGTCATTGCCCGAGCAGGCAACCCGACGCGGCAGAGCTGCAACGCCAGATAGTCAGCCATTGCCCCCGATGGACCAAGACCGAAGACATGCGCCGCTGCAGCCGCTGTCAGCAGGTTCAGCGCCTGCCCAAAGGCCACCGACAGCGCCGGGGCGCGCAGGGCCGCCAGATGGTCTTGTTGAATGCCGATCACATGGGCCAGCAGACGCGCCGGGTCACTGCCCGCCTCGTCCATCGTCAATTGCATCCGCAGCGAAGGGGCAGTGCCACCCGTCAGATCGGCCAGCAATTCCTCGCGCATTTCGGCCAGTGTTTCATAGCCAAGCGCACGCATCATCCGCAGCAATGTGGCGTCACTGGTGCCTGCCAGTTCGGCAATCTGCTGGGCCGAGGCGAGAACCACCCTGTCCTTTTGCAACACGATCGCCCGCGCCAACCGCTGTTCGGTCAGCGACAATTGCGCG
Organism: Alphaproteobacteria bacterium; assembly: GCA_037127855.1. Classification (GTDB taxonomy): domain Bacteria; phylum Pseudomonadota; class Alphaproteobacteria; order Rhodobacterales; family Rhodobacteraceae; genus Stagnihabitans. The sequence goes on along the minus strand of JBAXXO010000092.1, from coordinate 4,651 downwards.
GATTGCGCATTGATCCGCGTTTCAAACCTGCCCGTTGACACATGAGGCTCCGTCGCATTTACTTCGATCCCATCATTTACGTTGTGAACGCGACAGCCGCATGACAGCCGGATGAAGTTCGGATCACTCTTTTGCGACGAATGGACGGCGGCGCTAGGGGCACATTGTCGATGCGTCGCATAAGAACGAGAAAAGAACACAGGCGTGGCAATTGAAATTGAACGGAAATTCCTGACGGTGGCAGAGGGCTGGCGGCAGGACGTTGTGCAGACCAAGGTCATTCTGGATGGGTTGATGATGGCGGTGGGTGGCCGCAAATTGCGGGTGCGCATCTGTGATGGGCAGGCGACCCTGACGTTCAAGGGGCGCAAGGACGGGCTGCGGCGCGAAGAGGTTGAACTGCCAATGGAGGTGGAGCAGGCGCGGATCTTGCTGGATCACCACTGCGACGGGCGCATCCTGTCAAAACGGCGTCATCTTGTGCCGCAGGGCGATTTGATTTGAGAAATTGATGAATATGACGCGCCGTTGCGGGGCGCTGTGCTGGCCGAGATCGAGTTGCCATCGGTCGATCACACCATCGAATTGCCGGACTGGATTGGTCAGGACGCCTCGGGCGATCCGCGGTGGCGCAAGTTGAACCTGCTGGCCGCGATCCGGGAGCGCGGCTGACCGCACTGTCTTAAAGTCTTCACACTCACGTCACAGGCGCTTTGCGCGAACGTCACCGAGGGGCATTAGCGTGACGAAATCGCCGGTTTGTGCGGCGATGCGCACCTATCTTTGCATCCCAACTCTCTAGGAGGACTACCTATGAAGAAGTTTCTTGGCGTCACGCTTGGCGCGATGGCGCTTGCGCTTTTGTCAACCGCGCTGTTGGCGCAGGACCTGCGCATTTTGACGGCGGTGACCGGTGGCAAGGATGCCGCCGAACAGGAATTGTTCGTCAAGGAATTGGAAGCCCATCTGGGGCTGAAGATCGAAATGGTGAAGCCTGAGGACTACGACAATGTCCTGTTCACTGCCCTGTCCTCGGGCGAGAAATATGACCTGGTTTATGGCGACAGCTCGATGCTGGCCAACTTTGTGGCCCAGGGTGCCATTCAGGATGTGACCGCCTTGGTCGCAGCCTCGCCCGTTTTGTCCAATGTGGCGGAAATCCCGGCCTCGGAATGGGCGCTGTTCGACATGGATGGCAAGAAATACGGCGTGCCGAACAAGTTTGAAGGCGGCACGATGCCAGTGGTCCGCGCGGATTGGCTGGCTGAGTTTGGCATGAAGGACCCGGTCACGCTGGACGACTGGATGGCCTATTTCCGCAAGGCCAAGGAGGTGAAGGGTGCCTATGGTCTGTCGATGGCGGGTCTGTATGACATTCAGGGCTTCATGTCGGCGGCGGGCGTCAAGGCCGGTTACCTGACCGTCGATGGCAAGCGCACGATCCCCTACGCCACCGATGCTGCCGCCCCGATTTATGACTGGTTTGGTGCCATGTACAAAGAGGGTCTGTTGGACCCCCAGTTCGCCACTAACGGCTCCAAGGAATTCCGCAACCTGTTCATGACCGACAAGGTCGCCGCTGTCACCTATTGGGACGCCTGGGTTGGCCTGTTCAACAACATCGTCCATACCGATCACCCCGACAGCAAGTTCGAAGCCAAGGGCATCGCGGGCGTTCCCGGCCCGGATGGCAAGGTCATCCTGCGCCGTGGTGAACCCTCGCTGTGGTTCATCCCGACCAATGCCGAGCATGTCGCCAATGCCATCAAGTTCCTGGAATTCTGGCATTCGCCCGCAGGTTACGTGATGGGCACGCTGGGCGTGAAGGATGTGGACTATACCGTGAAGGCCGACGGCACCTATGAGCTGACCGAGCAGGGCAAGAAGCACAGCCTGGACCATGGCTCGCCGCGTGTTGAAAGCACCACCTGGGTCAACCCCTTTGGTCTGCTGCCGGGCGTTCAGGCCGCGCAGGATGTGATCGTCGCCTCGGGTGCCACCGTGGAACAGCATCCGGTCGAGTGGAACGACGCCGAAGTGATCCTGAAGAAGTACGCCTTTGCCGCCATGTCGGGTGAGATGACTGGCGCGGAAGCCGTCAAGCACATGCAGGAAGAGTTGACGGCTGCCAAGCTGATCGACTGATCCAAGAACCGATCGAAACAAGGGCCTCGCGGGCAACGGCGGGGCCAATTAATGAGGTTCCATGCGCGCCCTTCGCACCCATTTTGTGCTCTATCTGTTGGTCGCACCGGTGCTGATCTATTTCGCGCTGTTCGTGTTTTATCCGCTGGGCATGGGGCTGTGGCTGTCGTTCCAAAAGGCGGGGATGATGGGTCCGCAGGGCTTTGTCGGCCTGTTGAACTACCAAAAGATCTTTGTCAGCGGCGCTGTCTGGGATGCCGCTTGGAACACAATGGCCATCGCCGCCGGGATCACCTTGTTCGGCACGCTCGTCCCCATCATCCCCGCTATCGCCCTGGCCGAGATTTCGCCAGACCCGTTGCGCCGGGCTTTGCAGACCACCATCTACACGCCCTATCTGCTGTCTTGGGTCATCATCATCGGGGTCTGGATGAACACCCTGTCGCCCATCGGCATTGTCAATGCTGTGCTGATCGGTCTGCATGTCATCACGCAACCCATCACCTTTTTCGCCTCAACCACTTGGGCGCGGCCCTTGGTCGTAGGCCAGACCGTGTGGAAGGACATGGGCTTTCACGCGCTGATTTACTACGCGGCCCTTATGTCGGTCGATCCCGAGTTGATTGAGGCGGCCACAATGGACGGGGCCAAGGGCTGGCACAAGATCCGCGACCTGATCCTGCCACATCTGGCCCCGGTGATTGGGGTTGTGTTCATGCTGACCCTGCAAGGCGCGCTGCACACCTTTGACAGTGCCTTCCTGATGGCCAATGGCCGCACGGCAGAAAAGGTCACGACTCTGGCCGTATACGCCTATCAGAGAGGGGTATTGCAATTCGACCTTGGCATGGCTTCGGCGGCAGGGGTGGTGCTGTTGGCCCTGTGTCTGGTGGTCGCCGCCCTGTCACGCTGGCTGCTGCCACAGGGGGCGCGGGTTTGACATGCTGCGCGCCAAGGGGATAAGCCGCCTGTCCTATGCCATCATGGCCCTGCTGGCCGCCAGCATGGTCGTGCCGTTCTGGAGCGTTCTGGTCACCGCCTTCAGCACGCGTTTTGACAGCTTTCAACCCGGCATCCACCTGTGGCCGGTGCCTTGGTCAGTCGAAGGGTTTGGCACCCTGTTTTCCCGTATCGATTTCCGCCTGCCCTTTGCCAATACGCTGATCGTGACGGCCATCGGCACCGCGCTGCATGTCGCCTTGGCCACCTTGGGCGGCTTTGTCCTGTCGCAACCTGGCCTGCCGGGGCGGCGGCTGATGGGTGGGATCATCCTGTTGACGCTGACCATTCCGTCCCAAGTCATTCTGGTGCCGCAATTCGTGCTGTTCCGGCAGTTGCATCTGTTGAACACATTGACAGCGTTGATCATTTCAGATGCCGTTTCGGCCTTTTCCGTGCTGTTGATGAAGACCTATTTCGAGCAGATCCCGGCATCCGTGCTAGAGGCCGCGCGGATGGACGGGGCGCGGCAGGTCCGGCTGGTCTGGGATTTTTATCTGCCCATGGCCTTGCCGGGGGTGATGACGATTGCGGCCTTTCAGGTCGTATCCCGCTACAACATGTTCACCGAGCCTTTGTTGTTCATCACGGCGGCGGACAAGATCACCCTGCAGATCGCGCTGAAATCCGTGGTGCAGGGCAAGGATACCGTCTCGACCAGCGATTTCATCGGGCCGAATGCGCAGATGGCGGGGGTGGTGATATCCATCCTGCCGCTGCTGATCTTCTACCCGCTGATGCAGCGTTATCTGGTGCGGGGATTGACGATTGGGGGGGTGAAGGGATGACAATGATCACACGCCATGTGGCGCGGGCGGATGGCGAGTATGTCTATCTGCCGTTTGAAGTGCCAGAGGGCACGACGCAAGTGGCCGTCAACCTGTCCTATCCCAAAGCCCCGGATTGCGTGATTGATCTGGGGCTGTTTGACGGCAGGATGCAGCCCTTTCCTAACAAGGCGGGCTTTCGTGGCTGGTCGGGTGGCGCACGGGATGGGTTCAGTGTGGGCTGCGATGCCGCCACGCCGGGGTATCTGGCCGGGCCGATGCCTGCGGGGGTCTGGCATGTCATCTTGGGCCTGTACCGTCTGCCCGAACAGGGGGCCGAAGTTGTGGTGCAGGTCACGTTGGACGATGCGCCGCGCGCCAGTTTCATCCCCGCCTCGCCCTCTGGGGCGCATCGCCCCGGAGCCGGATGGTATCGCGGCGACCTGCATTGCCACACCTACCATTCTGACGCGGCAGGCTCGCCCGTGCTGTTGCACACGGCGGCCCAGCAGGCGGGACTGGATTTTCTGGCGGTGGCCGACCACAACACCGTGTCACATTGGGAGTATTTCAATGCCGCATCTTCGCCCGATCTGGTGTTCATCCGGGCGATGGAGGTGACGACGGCGCGGGGTCATGCCAATGCCTTTGGCACAGACGGATGGGTCGATTTCCGCATCACCTGCGACGCCGATGTGCATCTGGTCGCGGCCGAGGTGGCGCGCCAGGGCGGGCTCTTC
>JBAXXO010000091.1:0-11242 GCA_037127855.1 Alphaproteobacteria bacterium | reverse complement strand
GCCGCGCGAGCCCTGCGACGGATCGCCTTTGGCCTTGCCGAGGGGATGGTGGATTTTGCGGCCTATGAGGCGGGCCGGATCGGGGGTCTGCCTTTGGGGTGTCATTCCACCTTTGCGGTCGGCGACCGGGCCGGGCAGGGTTTGTCGGGGCCGACGGGGCAGGTGATAAGGCGCGGCTCACCCATCTCGTTCAATGTATGTCACTGGGGGTCTAATATCTGTCGGGCGGGTTGGGTCGCCGAGGGGCCGCAGGATCTGCCCGTGGCGGCGCGCGACTATGTGGCGACTTTTGCCGGGCCCTATCTGGCGGCGATGTCGCTCTGGTGTGGCATGATGCGACCCGGGGTGACCGGGGGAGAAGTTTGGGCGGCGATGCAGCAGGCGCTGCCGTTCGGGATGTTCGGGGTGTTCTTGAATCCTGGGCATCTGATCGGGATGGATGAATGGCTGTCTTCGCCGATCTATGACGGGTCCAGCGAGGTGCTGGCCAGCGGCATGGCGCTGCAGATGGATGTCATTCCTGGGCATGCCGTTTATGGCTCGACCCGGATGGAGGATGGTTATGTCATCGCCGATGCCGCCTTGCGGGCTGATCTGGCGCGGGACTTTCCCGATGTTCTGCGGCGCTGTCAGGACCGAGCGGCCTTTATGCGCGAGGTGATCGGGATGCAGGTTCCGGACTGTCTGCTGCCCTTGGCCGACACCTGCGGGATCATCGCCCCGTGGTTGCTGGACCCCGCGCAGGTGCTGGCGTTGTGAGAAGTATTTCACGCGTGGAGTATTTTACATATTTAAATATATCATATACTTAGTCATTCGAGATAACTATTCTCGTAAGGCTTGAGCGGTGTGGAAATGGCGGACATAGCCCGACCTACGTCAGAACGGCGATTGGGCAGGTGCCATGTAACGGGACCTTTGCAACGGTTTCATCGCGGCGTTACCTAGGAAATCTACGCTCATTGTTCATCCAACTCAAAGGAGCGAATCACATGCGCAGGTCAAATTCCGGCAGCCCCCACATGAATGCGGTCATAGCCGAACGCGTGTCGCGCCGCGGCTTTCTGCTCGGCTCTGGCGCTGGTCTGGCAGCCGTTGCCGCCAGTGGGTTTGTAGGCTCGTTCTTTGCCGGCAAGGCCTATGCCGGGCAGGCGCAATCGTCGCTGAAGTTCACCGAGCTGAAGCGCGTCTATGACGAAACCCATCATGTCGCGGATGGCTACAAGGCCGAGGTCGTGGCCGCCTGGGGCGATGCGATGAAGGCCGGGCAAGGCGCGTTTGACCGCGCCACTAGCACGGCGGCGGATCAGGCGGAGCGCTTTGGCTACAACTGTGATTTCATCGCTTACATGCCGCTGCCCAAGGGGTCGCAGAATTCGGACAACGGTCTGCTGTGCGTCAACAACGAATATGTGTCGTTCAACGTGATGTTTGACGACATGCCCGATGATGACGAAGGCGCCAAGCGTATGACGGCCGACCAGGTCGCCCTGTGCAACGCCGCGATCGGCCATTCGATCGTCGAGGTCAAGCGCGAGGGCGGCGTCTGGGCCGTGGTGCAAGACAGTGCGATGAACCGCCGCCTGACACTGGAAACGCCCTTTGCCATTTCGGGCCCTGTCGCTGGCCATGCATGGATGAAAACCTCGTATGATCCCGAAGGCCGCATGGTCAGGGGCACCAATTACAACTGTGGCGGCGGCGTAACCCCTTGGGGCACTGTGCTGACCTGTGAAGAGGGGGCGTCAGACACCTTTGGCGGCGACATCACCAAGACGCCGTTCGCCGCTGTGCTGGAACGTTATGGCTATGACGGGTCGGACTATTACAGCCGTGCCCGATTCGATCCGCGCTTCAACGTCGCGGTCGAGCCGAACGAGCCCAACCGTTTTGACTGGGTTGTCGAGATCGACCCCTATGATCCGGCCTCGATGCCCGTCAAGCGCACGGCGCTGGGTCGCATGGCACATGAGGCGTCGAACACCGTCCTGAACAAGGACGGCAGGGTTGCGGTCTATATGGGCGATGATGACTATTTTGAATACATCTACCGCTTTGTGACCAAGGGCAGCTATGATGCGGCTAATCCGGCGTCGGGCAAGGATTTGCTGGATGAGGGGACGCTGTCGGTGGCGCGCTACAACTCGGACGGCACGCTGGACTGGCTGCCGCTGGTGCATGGTATGGGACCGCTGACTGCGGAAAACGGCTTTGCCGATCAGGCTGAAGTGCTGTTGAAAACCCGCCTGGCCGCCGATGCACTGGGCGCGACCCCGATGGACCGCCCCGAGGATATGGAGCCAAACCCGGTCAACGGCCGCGTCTATGCGGTGCTGACCAAGAACAAGAAGATGACGGCCGACAAACTGAACCCGGTCAACACGCGGCCCGAAAACTTTTATGGCCAGATCGTCGAAATGATTCCGCCGGGGGGCGTGGGGGCTGATGCCGACCACACCGCCGATCGGTATACTTGGGATCTGTTCGTTCTGTGCGGCAACCCCAAGGACCCGGTGCATGGCGCCAAGTTCCACCCCGGTACCACCGAAGATGGCTGGTTCGTGACACCCGACAACCTGACCTTCGACCCCAAGGGCCGGATGTTCGTGGCCACCGACGGTGCGAATGATTTCGACATCGCCGATGGCGTCTATGGCATCGACACCGATGGCCCGGCACGCGGCTTGCCCAAGCTTTTGTTCACGGCGCCCATCGGTGCCGAGTGCTCGGGCCCGTGCTTTACGCCCGATGGCAGTACGCTGTTCGTGTCAGTCCAGCATCCGGGTGAGAATTCGGACAATCTGGCCACGGCGACGACGCGCTGGCCGGATTTCAAAGCTGACAATGCGCCGCGCCCGGCGGTGGTGGCGATCCAGCGGATCGATGGGGCGGAGGTCGCGTCCTGAACCGTCACAGCCTATGGGGCATTGCGATCCGCGATGCCCCATAGGCGGACACGCCGTGACGTGATGGAAAATCATGGGGCTGGCGGTTCGAGAGAGCCCGTTTGGCAAGGTTCGACCAAGGTGCGGGACTTGGAAAGACAGCCTGACCTGCAGCCTGCAGAGAGACATTATGGCGGTGATGCGGGCCAGTATGACGTCTCGCCGATCAGCCCGGCCATTCGCGCCCCTGACAGCAAATCGCTTGCCAGATGATGCGCCCAGCGGCCTTGGCTGGGCACGACGTCGGGCACCTGAACCACGACGCAGCCGGCGCGGTGGGCGGCCTCGGCCCCCGTTTCGCTGTCTTCGAACACCAGACAGCGGGCGGGATCGACACCCAGCAGGCGGGCGGCCAGAAGATAGGGGGCGGGGTTGGGTTTGGCGTGGGTCACGTCATCCACCGTCACGACATGGGCAAAGCTGCGGTGCAGGCCGGCGCGGGTCAACTTGGCCTGCGCGCCCTCGCGGCCCGAGGAGGTGACGAGTGCGCGGGGCAGGTGGGCGGGGGCAAGAGATAGCAGTTCGGTCACGCCGGGTTTCAGGGCGAGGCCGCGCGTCAGCATGGCATCCTCGAACCCCTGATGCCAGTGCGACAGCAGGGCGGGCAGGTCGACCTGCGGGCGGTGGGCGCGGATGATGGGGCCCGAGGACGGGCCGTCAACGCCGACAAGGCTGTGCAGGAAGGTTTCCTCGACCGGGTGGCCCATACGGGCAAAGGCGGCAAGGCCTGCGGCGACGGCGAGGGTTTCAGTGTCGATCAGGGTGCCATCCAGATCGAAGAGCAGGGCGTCGTACATCTTGGGTCTCCGCTGGGCGCGCCCACGCCTTACAGGATTACAGATGCAGGCGAAAGCGTCGGAATCCGGTTTGCAGCAGGTCCAATGCCTCAGCCTGCAGGGGGGAGAGGTCAGACAGGTGGGCGGCGGCGGCGGGGGCGCCGGAAAACAGCACCGAGGTGCCGGGCATCGGGGCAAATCGCCAGTTGGGTTGTGCCGGGGCGGGGATGGTGCCCAAGCGGGCAATATGGGCCAACGGGATGTTGCGACTGCCCTCGGGGCCCGAGAGGATGATGCGGTCGGGCCCGCTGCCGGGAAAGCCGCCGGACCCTGCGGCACGGTAGCTGTTGGTGGCCAGCACGAAACGGGCGTCGGGATCAATCGGGCGGCCGTCATGGGTGACATTGTGGATGCGCCGCGCGTTACCGATCTCGGCCATGGTGTCGATCACCCGGCCCAGATGGTTATAGCGGGGCGGGGCGGACAAATCGACCTGCCAGTCAAGCCCCTCGATCAGGTCGAAATTGTAGCAGGCAAAGCGTGGGTCGATCAGTTCGGCATCGGTGGCGCCGGGGGAAATGTGATTGAACAGGCTGAAGCTGCGTTCGAGCCATTGGGTCAGGTCGGCTCCAGTGATCAGCAGAGCGGTCAGGGTGTTGGGTTGGGGGTACAGGGCGAAAGCATGGCGCATGACCAACGTGCCGGGCGGGATGGCGGTGTAATTCTCGGGGCCGCCACGGCCGCCGGCATGAAAGGGAGCGGCTGCGGACAGCACGGGCAGGCCGGCATAGGGGCCGTCCGCCAGACGCTGCGCGACGCGCTCGGCCTGCGCCCGGCTGATCAGGCGGACTGTTGGGCAGGGCGCGACCAGCGCGAAATAGCTGTGCAGGGTAGAGGTGCTTTGACCAAGCGGTGTCACGGCCCAGCGCCGGGTGGCGCGGTGGGCGGTATGAGCGATCGCCAAAATGTCGGGCGCGCTCTTGGTCACCGACTGGAGGCGCCCGTTGCGCGTGCGGCGGGCGATTGGGCGCAGCGCGGACTGGCCGCCCAGAAGCTGCCATTTGCCGGCGGTCCGGCTGAGGCACAGGTCGATCAGCCCCAGATGCGAGCCGTGAAAGCCCGGCATTACGGCGGGTTTGCCGCAAAGCAGGCCGCGAACCGGATCAATCTCGGCGGTCGGGGAGAAATCGGGTGAAGGAAAGGTCTGGTGGGTGTGCCCGGCGATCACGGCATCGACGCCGGGAATGGCTGCGACGGCGGTGGTCGCCTCGTCCATCGGGTCGCGGACCTGGGCGGCACCGATGCCGGAATGGGACAGGGCGATCACGACATCGGCGCCCTGCGCGCGCAGTTTGGTGACATGGGCTGCGGCGGCCTCGACGATGTCGCGGGCGACGACGAGGCCGTGCAGGTGCTGGCGGTCCCACAGGGTGGTTTGGGGCGGGGTCAAGCCGATGACCCCGATGCGCAGCACTGCGCTGACGCCGCGTCGGTTGGTCAAGCGGCGTTTCAAGATCACCGAAGGCGGCACCAGCGTCAGGTCTTGCAATGGCGACGGGCCAAGGCGGCGGGCAATGTTGGCGGACACGACAGGAAACCGCGCCATGCGCAATTGCTGCATCAAGAAGGGCAGCCCGTTGCTGAATTCGTGATTGCCCAAGGTCGCCGCGTCGTAGCCCAGCGCGTTCATCGCAGCGATCATCGGATGGATTTCGTTGTCGGTCTTGCCGTTGAACACCACATCGCCCAGCGGGCTGCCTTGCAGAAAGTCGCCATTGTCAAGCAACAGGCTGGCCTGCACCTCTGCCCTGGCTTTTGCGATCAGGGTGGCGGTGCGTGCCAGACCTGCGACCGCGCTACTGCGGTCAGCGTAATAGTCCCATGGGGTCAGGTGGATATGCAGATCGGTGGTGGCCAGAATTCGCAGGAAGAACTGGCTTTCCTCGGCCGCGGACTGGAACACGGGACTGTCGGAAGTCGGGTAAGGGGCGCGCAGCATAGGCATATCCGAGATGACCCAACACTGACGGTAAAATAACGTTTCCTTGAACCAAGCCAGCGGTACAAATGTGTCAGATCGTCCGAGGGTTGCAATGTGATTCACCTTTGAGACAGTTAATGCAAGCAAAGGTTGTATTTTTGCCGCAACTGCTGGCGATTTGCCTTGGTGACGGCGGCGTGGCATCAAGGCTGGGGCAGGGAACGGAGGGGATGGCATGAAACTGGCGGAAACGGTCACGTTCGGCGGGTCGGGGTTGAACCGCGCGGCAGAGCATCGGCGTCAACCTGTGCAAATCGCTGCCCTGTGGCAAAGCGGGCGCGTCTTGCTGATGTGGCGTGGCAGGCCCTTGGTCGCGGAGGGGGCGTTGGCCTTTCTTCCGACGGCGCATACGCTGGGCGGACAGGTCGACACAGCGCTGTTCTTGGGGATGAACACAACGGCCGTCGGGGATCACGCGGTCTTTGCGCAGGATATCAGCGCCTGGGTCCCGGTGGAGCCTGTGGCGCAGCAGGCGGGTCTTTTTGACACCTCGGTGCAGGCGCATCCCGATCTGCCCCCGGAGCAAGCGTTTCACGAGTTGCGGGCGGTGATGGTGCAATTGACCCCGCGGGATGCCGAACTGGCGGCGACGGCGCGGGCCTTGCTGGAATGGCACCGCAGCCATGGGTTCTGCGCCAGTTGCGGGGCGAAATCCGACATGGTTCATGGCGGTTGGCAGCGCAGTTGCTCTGCCTGCAACGCCCAGCATTTCCCGCGCACCGACCCTGTCGTGATCATGTTGATCACGCGGGGCAATCAGGTCTTGCTGGGCCGGGGCCCGACCTGGCCCGAGGGGATGTATTCGCTGCTTGCGGGATTTGTCGAACCTGGCGAGACGATCGAGGCGGCGGTACGGCGCGAAGTGCTGGAGGAATCGGGTATTCTGGTCGGCGCGGTCGGCTATCTTGCCAGCCAGCCCTGGCCCTTTCCAGCCAGTCTGATGATCGGCTGTCAGGGCGAGGCGCTGTCAGAGGCGATCACGGTCGACCCTGAGGAGTTGCAAGACGCCCGCTGGGTCAGTCGTGAGGATCTGGTCGATGCCTTTGCTGGCTTGCATCCGCTGATCAAGCCCAGCCGCAAGGGTGCGATTGCGCGGTTCTTGCTGGATCACTGGCTGGCTGACCGGCTGGCGTGACGGCCAGCGCCGCCCTCGGGCTCGGTTGGCCATGGGCTGCGTGGGCCACTTGCCACGCCTTTATCCTGAACGAGGTCCCCGGGCCCGATCACCGGATTCGTCAAAGGGTTTCGAAAGGCGCTTGACCGGCGGCACGACAAGGAAAAAACTGGCGGGCAGGGCTGGTGCGTTGCGCAGAATAGCCGCATTCATGCGGCTTGACCGCCCTGACGACAGCCGCCTTGATGCGGTTGTGGCAGCGGTGATGTGGGACGGGCCGGGAAGGTCAGGAATGAAGCTGACAACAAAGTGTGATGTCGAGGCCGAAAGTGCCTTTGTCTTTCGTGAATTGGCCGATTTTGACGGCTGGGAGCGGGCTGCGATGCGGCGCGGTGCCGAGGTGGTGCGGATCAACGCCATGTCTGATGGCGGGCCTAATGGCGGGTCGGGTGTCGTCCCTGGTGTCACGTGGGAGACGCGGTTTCGCTATGATGACAAGGCATGGGCGGTCACCGTGCGGCTGGACCGGATTGCCCCCGATACCGCGCTGGCGCTGACCGGCACGTCGAGACTGGCCGATGCAAGGATCGAAATTGATGTGATGGAATTGTCGGGCCTGCGGACGCGGCTGCTGGTGCGACTGGATATCAAACCCAAAACCGTCGCCGCCCGCATCTATGTGCAATCGCTGCGGCTGGTGCGGTCACGGGTCGAGCGCAGTTTTGCCCAGCGCGTCGCCCAACTGGGCGCCGAGATCGAAAGCCAGCAACGGGCCGCCAGATCGGCCGGGCTTTAGGCGGGCTCTTAGCCTGTGCGAGCGGGGTGCTTGCACAAGAAAGATGAGTATTTGCGCCAGTATGAAGTACGGATCGGTGGGTCTGTTTCGTTCGGCGCGTTTTGGGGGTCAGGCGCGCTTGCGGTCGGCGGGGTAGACGCCGAGGACCTGCATCTGCGAGGTGAAATAGGCCAGTTCTTCCAGGGCGCGCTGCACATTGGCGTCATCGGGGTGGCCCTCGATATCGGCATAGAACTCGGTTGCGGTGAAAGAGCCGCCGACCATGTAGCTTTCCAGTTTGGTCATGTTGACGCCATTGGTCGCAAAGCCGCCCAGCGCCTTGTACAGGGCGGCGGGGATGTTGCGGACGCGGAAGGTGAAGGTGGTGATCATCTGACCCGAGCGCCGCGACAGGTCGGGCTGGCGCGACATCACCAGAAAGCGGGTGGTGTTGTTGGCCAGATCCTCGACCTCGCGGGCAAGCGCGGTCAGGCCGTAGATCTCGCCTGCAAGTTCCGAGGCCATTGCCGCCTCGGTCTTGTCGCCGATGCGGGCCACCTCGCGGGCGGCGGCGGCGTTGTCGTGCCAGTTGACCGGAGTCAGGTTGTGGGCTTTCAGAAAGCCGCGGGCCTGACCCGACAGGATCGACATGCAGCGGACGCGGGTGATGTCGGACAGGGTTGCGCCGGGCACGCCAAGCACGGTGATATGCACCCGCACAAAAGCCTCGTCGATGATGTGCAACCCGCTTTGGGGCAGCAGCGAATGCACGTCGGCCACGCGGCCATAGGTCGAGTTTTCAACCGCCAGCATGCCAAGGTCGACATCGCCGGCGCGGACGCGTTCGATCACGTCTTCGAACGAGGGGCAGGGGACGGGGTCCAGGTCCGGGCGGGATTGGCGGCAGGCTTGGTGGGAATAGGCCCCCGGTTCGCCCTGAAAGGCGATACGACGCGACATTTCGACATTCCTTGGCAAAAACTCCCCGATGGGGGCAATTCGTCGCGGTACTACACCTTGAAACCCACTTGGGGAAGCAGGTACATAGCGCGCAAGTTTAGCCTATTGGGAAGGTGCAGCATGTTCGACACTATGACAATCACCAAGCTGGTTGGCGGCCTTTGTGGAGCGCTCTTGATCTTTCTGTTGGGGGCTTGGGCGTCGCAGGCAGTCTATGGTCTGGGCGAGGGCAGCAAGCATGAGATGGCGCTGGCCTATTCGGTCGAAGGGGCCGAGACCGAGGTTGCCGCTGCCGAGACCGCAGCCGAGGCTGAACCGGATTTCGCCACGGTGTTTGCCGCCGCCGATGCCACGGCGGGCGAGGCCGTGTTCGGCAAGTGCAAATCCTGTCACAAGGTGGATGGCAGCAACGGCACCGGCCCGCATCTGAACGGGGTTGTCGGGCGCAATCATGGCGTGGTTGAGGGGTTCAAGTATTCCGACGCGATGGCGGCGCTGAAGGACGAGGTTTGGACGCCCGAGGTGATGTATGCGTTCTTGCAGAACCCCAAGGGCGTGGTGGCGGGCACCAAGATGGCCTTTGCAGGCCTGTCAAAGCCGGCTGACCGCGCCAATGTGATCGCCTATCTGGCAACGTTGAAGTAATCGGCATACAGCCGACTGATCGGGCCGCCCCATTGATCGGGGGCGGCCTTTATCATGGGCGGATCACGACTTCTCACGCAAACGCAACTTGTGGCGGGGCGGCATTCCGATTTAGCCTGTCACCCAGCAACGGAGGTTGGAAATGCACAAGCGCGCTGCCGCAAGGTTCGACAATAAAGGTGGGGTTGGGCGAGGTGGGGTTGGATTGCTGCGCCGGGGTCTGGCCGCGATGGCCGTGCTGGCCGTGGTGGCGGTGGCACCCGTGGCGCGCGCGCAGGATCAAAAGGTGATCGTGGCGCATGGCATATCCACCTTTGGCACGCTGAAATATCCAGCGGATTTCAAGCATCTGGACTATGTCAACCCCGATGCCCCCAAGGGCGGCGAGATTGCCGAATGGGCCCAAGGCACGTTCGATTCGGTCAACCGGTATGCGATCAAGGGCAACGCGACCGCCTATGGCGCCCTGCCCTATGAAAGCATCCTGACCGGCACACAGGATGAGATTGGCGCAGCCTATTGCCTGCTGTGCGAGACGATGGAATATCCTGAAGACCGGTCTTGGGTGATTTTCCATCTGCGCCGCGACGTCAAATTCTCGGATGGCAGCCCGATGACGGCAGATGACGTGCTGTTCAGCTATAATCTGTTTCGTGAAAAGGGCATCCCAGAGTTCCGGTCTGTCTTTAACGACCAGATTTCCGGGGCCGAGGTGATCGACGATCATACGATCAAGTTCACCTTTACAGCGGGCATTCCACACCGCGACTTGCCTGCGGTGGCGGGGGGGATTTCGGTGATCTCGAAGGCCGATTATGAAAAGAACAAGCGCGATCTGGAAGCGAGCTCGCTGGACTTTTTTGTCGGCACGGGGCCCTACAGCCTGGACAGCATGAAGGTCGGCCAACAGATCATCTTCAAGCGCAACCCCGATTACTGGGGCAACAGTCACCCGTTGAACGTGGGGACCAACAATTTCGACCGTATCCGCATCGAGTATTTCGCCGACCCTACGGCGGCGCTGGAGGGGTTCAAGGCCGGGGTCTATACCTTCCGCAACGAAAACAGTTCGAAACAATGGGCGACGGCCTATGATTTTCCGTTGGTGACGGATGGCACGGTCAAGAAAGAGCTGATCCCGAATGGCATCATCGCCAGCGGCCAGGCCTTTTTGTTCAACCTGCGGCGGGAAAAGTTTCAAGACCCCAGGGTGCGCGAAGCGATCGCGCTGATGTTCAACTTTGAATGGTCGAACAAGACGCTGTTTTATGGGTTGTACAGCCGGATCAACTCGATCTGGGACAATACCAATATGGCGGCCACCGGGCCGGCCAGCCCGGAAGAGGCGGCGATCTTGCAGCCGTTGATTGATCAGGGGTTGTTGCAGCCCAGCATCCTGACGGATGACGCCGTGATGGCCCCGCTGTCGGATGAGAAAAGCCAGTTGACACGGGGCAATCTGCGCAAGGCCGGCAAGCTGTTGGACGAGGCGGGTTGGGCCGTGGGGCCGGATGGCATCCGCCGCAATGCCAAGGGCGAGGTGCTGACAATCGAGTTTCTGGAAACCAATCCGGCCTTTGAGCGGGTCATCAACCCCTATGTCGAAAACCTGAAAGCCTTGGGCGTCGATGCCAAGTTGGCCATGGTCGATGATGCGCAATTCAGCAACCGCGTTGCCCCGCCGAATTTCGATTTCGACATGATCTCAGGTGGCGCCACGAATGGCTATGAGCCGGGGGCGGAGTTGAAGCAGGCCTATGCCTCGGCCACCGCCAACAATTCCTCTCGCAACCGGATGGGGCTGGCCAATCCGGCGGTGGACAAGCTGTTGGATATGGTGATTGCCGCCAAGACCCGGGCAGAACTGGATGTGGCGGTGCGGGCGCTGGACCGGGTGTTGCGACACATCCGGTTCTGGGTGCCAGAGTGGAACAAGAACAGCTATACCGTGGCCTATTACGACATCTTTGGTCATCCTGAAAAGCC
>JBAXXO010000090.1:0-11250 GCA_037127855.1 Alphaproteobacteria bacterium | reverse complement strand
GCTGTCGACGGATGGCGGACCCCGACGACATCCGCAAGTGTCAAGCCAAGGTTGTCGTCGCGCGCGTCGACATGTGCCCGCTCCGCCGTTGTGCGAAAGGTCATGGTGTCACGGGAATGCCGGCATAGATCGCAGGATCCCTTGCGCAGAAGTCCCGCCGCCGGCGCTGTGTGGCGGGTGACAAGGGCAGTTCGGCCTTGGGTGACACATTGCTGCGCGGCAGGTCGATCTGGACCGACAGGCGGTGCTGCAGGAATGCGACGAAGGCGGGCATCGCCGTGTAGCGGAAGATGTGATCGACCGGGTGGTGACCCTTTGGGGCAAGAAAGTTCGCTTGCGACCCGGCATTGACGAATTCGGGTTGGTCTGTTTGGCATTAGCGGCGCGCGAGATCGTCGAAACTGAGGTGCCGGGTCGATTTGTCAACCTGCTCGCCCGGGCGCTGCCGATAACGGTACCAACTGCCCCACCCGCCGCGCGGCTCGCGCATCAGGGCCGCCATCGGAAAATCCAGCCCGTCCCTGTCGCCGAGATAGGGTGCCAGACAGCGCTGATAGCGCTGCGCGGTGGTATGTTTGAGATGGGGCGGGCGCAGGATGAAGATGGCGGCGTGCAGGGCAAGGACGGATTCAGGGGCTGTCGACGCCCCCTTTGGCGTGGCCAATCGCACAAGACGCTTTGGCCAAGAGACCTGCACCTGATGTCTTTCAACTTTACCGCGAACTTTTCGGGTCTATAACCAATCCTTAACCATTCTGCGAAAAAGCTTGGATTGCAACAAATCGATTGAAATGTTGACGGTTTGATTGCATGGTATAGAAACAAAACAGGAACAGCATGGCGATTGCTGCGGCAGCGCGACTGTGGAATAAGGGGAACGTAATGGCAGCGGCAAATCTGTTTGAGTTGGACGGTAAACGAAACATGGACAAGAAAGATGCCGAAAAGGCCAAGGCGCTGGAATCCGCCTTGGCGCAGATCGAACGGCAGTTCGGCAAAGGCTCGATCATGAAGCTGGGCGACAATCCGATCATGGATGTCGCGGCGACTTCGACAGGGTCGTTGGGGCTGGACATCGCCTTGGGGATTGGCGGCTTGCCGCAGGGGCGAATCATCGAGATTTATGGGCCGGAATCGTCGGGGAAAACCACCTTGACGCTGCATGTCGTGGCCGAGGCGCAGAAAACCGGCGGCATTTGCGCCTTTGTCGATGCCGAACATGCGCTGGATCCACAATATGCTCGGAAGCTTGGCGTCAATCTGGATGAATTGCTGATCAGTCAGCCGGATACCGGGGAACAGGCGCTGGAGATTGTCGACACGCTGGTGCGTTCGGGAGCGGTGAATGTCATCGTGGTCGACTCGGTCGCGGCATTGACACCCAAGTCTGAAATCGAGGGCGATATGGGCGACATGCAGATGGGGTCGCAGGCCCGTCTGATGAGCCAGGCGATGCGCAAGCTGACCGCCAGCATCGGGCGCAGCAATTGCATGGTGATCTTCATCAACCAGATCCGCATGAAGATCGGCGTGATGTTCGGCAGCCCGGAAACCACCAGCGGCGGCAATGCGCTGAAATTCTATGCCTCGGTGCGGTTGGACATCCGGCGCACGGGCAGCATCAAGGACCGCGATACGGTGACCGGCAACGCAACGCGGGTCAAGGTGGTCAAGAACAAGGTCGCACCGCCCTTCAAGGAGGTCGAGTTCGACATCATGTATGGTGAGGGGATTTCCAAGACCGGCGAGATTGTCGATCTGGGGGTCAAGGTGGGGGTCGTCGAAAAGTCGGGCAGTTGGTATTCCTATGGCGACGAACGGATCGGGCAGGGGCGTGAGAATGCCAAGCTGTTCCTGAAGAACAATCCGGCCGTCGCCAAGGCCATCGAAGACAAGATCCGTTCGGCAAGTGGCTTGGATTTTTCGATGTCGGGCGAGGAACGTGAGGCGGTTCTGGACGAATAGCGGATGAATGATTGCAGGAACAAGGGCCGGTTCCCGATGGGGCATGGCCCTTTTTTCTTATGCGGTGGACAGGCATTGGATAGAAAGCTACACCGACGACCGTACGATCATCTGCCCCCTGCAAGGAGTCTAACATGCCGAGTTTGAACGACATCCGCTCTACCTTTCTCGATTTCTTTGCGCGCAACGGGCATAAGGTGGTGGACAGTTCGCCCTTGGTGCCGCGCAACGATCCGACGCTGATGTTTGCCAATTCCGGGATGGTGCAGTTCAAGAACTGCTTTACCGGTGTCGAAACCCGGGATTACAGGCGCGCCACGACCGCGCAGAAATGTGTGCGGGCGGGCGGCAAGCACAATGACCTTGACAATGTGGGCTATACGGCGCGGCACCATACGTTTTTTGAGATGCTGGGGAATTTCAGCTTTGGCGACTATTTCAAGGATCAGGCCATTGCCTTTGCGTGGGAGTTGCTGACCAAGGATTTCGGCATCAACAAGGATAAGCTGTGCGTCACGGTCTATCACACCGATGACGAGGCCGTGGCGATCTGGAAAAAGGTGGCGGGCCTACCGGATCACCGGATCATCCGCATCGCATCGGATGACAATTTTTGGCGCATGGGGCCGACCGGCCCCTGTGGGCCGTGCACCGAGATTTTCTACGACCATGGCGACAGCATCTGGGGTGGCCCACCGGGCAGTGCCGAGGAGGATGGCGACAGATTCATTGAAATCTGGAACAATGTTTTCATGCAGAATGAGCAGTTCGCAGATGGCCGATTGGTCCCGCTGGAAATGCAGAGCATCGACACCGGCATGGGGCTGGAGCGGATTGGTGCCCTGTTGCAGGGCAAGCATGACAATTATGACACCGATCTGATGCGCAGTCTGATCGAAGCCAGCGCGCAGGCGACCAGTGCCGACCCTGATGGGCCGGGAAAGGTGCATCACCGGGTGATAGCCGATCACCTGCGGTCGACCAGTTTTCTAATTGCCGATGGCGTGATGCCCAGCAATGAGGGGCGCGGCTACGTCTTGCGGCGGATCATGCGGCGGGCGATGCGGCATGCCCATATGCTGGGCGCCGAGGACCCGGTGATGTTCAAGCTGGTGCCGACCTTGGTGCGGCAAATGGGCGGCGCCTATCCCGAACTTTCGCGCGCTCAAAGCCTGATCGAGGAGACGTTGCGCCTTGAGGAAACGCGGTTCCGCACCATGCTGGACCGCGGGTTGAAGCTGTTGGACGAGGAATTGTCGCATCTTGCGCAAGGGGCGGATCTGCCGGGTCCGGCGGCGTTCAAACTGTATGACACCTATGGCTTTCCGCTAGACCTGACACAAGATGCGTTGCGCGAAAAGGGACGGGCGGTTGATGTGGCCGGCTTTGAAGCTGCGATGAACGAGCAACGGCGCAAGGCGCGGGCGGCATGGGTTGGCACAGGTGAGGCGACCGATGCCAAGGTCTGGTTCGAACTGGCCGAGGCCCATGGTGCGACCGAGTTTCTGGGCTATGACACTGAAACCGCCGAGGGCGAGATCATTGCCCTGATCCGGGATGGGGTCGCGATGGGTGTGGCAGAGTTGGGCAGCACGGTGCAGGTCGTCGTCAACCAAACGCCGTTTTACGCCGAAAGCGGTGGTCAGGTTGGCGATTGCGGGCTGATCCGCACGCAGACGGGCTTGGCAGAGGTGACGGATACACGCAAATCCGCGGGGATTTTCCTGCATGTCGCACGGGTGGTTGAGGGTACGATCACGCGGGGCCAACCCGCCAAGCTGGAGGTGTCACATATGCGCCGTGCCCAGATTCGCGCCAACCATTCGGCCACCCACTTGTTGCATGAGGCGTTGCGGCGGGCCTTGGGGGATCATGTGGCGCAGCGCGGCAGCTTGAATGCGCCGGACCGGCTGCGGTTTGATTTCAGCCACGGGCAAGCCCTGACGACGGCGGAACTGACGGCGGTCGAGGCCGAGGTGAACGGCTTTGTCCGGCAGAATAGTGCGGTCGAAACCCGGATCATGACACCCGACGATGCGCGGGCGATAGGCGCGCAGGCGCTGTTTGGTGAAAAATATGGCGATGAGGTGCGCGTCGTGTCGATGGGGGCCTTGGCGGGGTCCGGCAAGGGGGCGGATGGGCAAACCTATTCGCTGGAATTGTGCGGCGGGACGCATGTGCGGCGGACCGGGGATATCGGGGTGTTCGTGTCCTTGGGCGAAAGCGCCTCTTCCGCCGGGGTGCGGCGGTTCGAGGCGCTGACCGGGCAGGCGGGCTTGGATCATCTGCGCCAACAGGATGCGCGGTTGGCGGATGTGGCGGCGGCCCTGAAAGCCTCGCCCGCGGAGGTGGTGGACCGGGTCAAGATCTTGGCCGAGGAGCGCCGCGCCTTGCTGAACGAGGTGGCGCAGTTGCGCCGCGAATTGGCGATGGGCGGCAAGGCGGGCGGGCCCGAGATGCGCGAGGTCGGTGGCGTGCGCTTGATTGCGCAGGTGATGACCGGCGTTTCTGGCAAGGACCTGCCGAGTCTGATTGACGAGATGAAGGTGCGGATAGGCTCGGGTGCGGTGGTTTTGATCGCGGATACCGGGGGCAAGCCAGCGGTGGCTGCGGGTGTGACTGCAGATATGGTTGGGCGCATTTCGGCGGTGACGCTGGTCAAGGCTGCGGCCGAGGCCATGGGCGGTAAGGGTGGTGGCGGGAGGCCGGACATGGCGCAGGCGGGTGGCGCAGATATCGGGCTGGTCGAGGCGGCGTTGCGGGCGGTTGATGCCGTCTTGGTGGGTTAGATGCCGACGGCGTTGTGGATTGCACATGTCAAGGTGACGGATCCGGTCGCTTATGGCGAATATGCGGCGCGGGCCGGGGTCGCGATTGCGGCCCATGGTGGCGTTTTTCTGGCCAGGGGTGGGCGCTATGTGCAGTTGGAGGGGAATGAACGGCCAAGGAATGTGGTCGCGCGTTTTCCCAGTCTGGAACAGGCGGTGGAATGCTATCATTCGCCTGCCTATCAAGAGGCGCTTCTCTTTGCCAAAGGTGCAGCCGAGCGCGACTTGATGGTTTTGGAAGAGGCGGAGTAATGGGTTTCGCCCCCAGCCGCGTTGCTTGTTTTGCCGTGATCTGCGCCGAAAGCCCGAGGGATGCGTTCGAAAGTCCGGCCACGAATCTCAATGGCGATCTGGCGAACCGAGTATGTCTGTTTTGATGAGGATAGAAAAACCCGCCTTAGAGCGAGTCGCGTTCAATCAGGTTCACCTGATTGAACGCAACTCGCAACATTACCAACGACTTGCCTGTCTTGGGTTGCACTCAATCTGAATCAGATTGAGTGCAACCCGCTCTAGGGCGGGTCTTGCATCTCAGGCAGAGCGCGCGTGACGCTTGCGGTCGTTGGGATCGAGGAAGCGCTTGCGCATGCGGATGTTTTTCGGCGTCACTTCGACCAATTCGTCATCATCGATATAGGCTATGGACTGTTCGAGCGACAGCTTGACCGGTGTCGTTAGGCGTACGGCCTCGTCGGTGCCCGAGGCGCGGACGTTGGTCAGTTGCTTGCCCTTGAGGGCGTTCACCTCGAGGTCATTGTCGCGGTTGTGTTCGCCAATGATCATGCCACCATAGATCTGTTCTTGCACGCCGATGAAGAAATGGCCTCGGTCTTCCAGTTTCCACATCGCATAGGCCACCGAAACCCCGGTTTCCATCGAGACCAGAACACCCTGCCGCCGCCCCTCGATCGTGCCCTTGTGCGGGGTCCAACCGTGAAAGACTCGGTTCAGCACACCGGTGCCGCGTGTGTCGGTCATGAATTGGCCGTGATAGCCGATCAGGCCGCGCGAGGGCACATGGGCGATGATACGGGTCTTGCCGGCGCCGGCGGGCTTCATTTCGACCAGATCACCCTTGCGGGGGCCGGTCAGTTTTTCGATCACGGGGCCGGTATACTCGTCGTCAACGTCGATGGTAACCTCTTCCATCGGTTCGCAACGCACGCCGTCAATCTCGTTGAAGATGACACGGGGGCGCGAAATCGACAGTTCGAAACCTTCGCGGCGCATGTTTTCGATCAGCACGCCCATCTGCAATTCGCCGCGGCCCGAGACCTCGAACGCGTCGCCGCCGGGGGTATCGGCAATCTTGATGGCCACGTTGACCTCGGCCTCGCGCATCAGGCGTTCGCGGATCACACGCGACTGCACCTTGTTGCCGTCCTTGCCGGCCAAGGGCGAATCGTTGATGCCAAAGGTGACGGTGATGGTCGGCGGGTCGATGGGCTGGGCGGGCAAGGGAATGTCGATGGAATTGTCGCACAGGGTATCGGCGACAGTGGCCTTGGTCATGCCCGCGATGGTGACGATGTCACCCGCCAAAGCCTCGTCCACTGCCGTCATGTTCAGGCCGCGAAAAGCGAGCACCTTGGTCACACGGAAGTTTTCAAGCTTTTCGCCAGTGCGCGACATGGCTTTCAGTTGGGTGCCAACTGTCAGGCGGCCCGCCTCGATCCGGCCGGTCAGGATGCGGCCGATGAAGGGGTCGGCGGACAGAGTGGTGGCGAGCATCTGGAATGGCTCGGCCACGCGGGCAATCTGTTTGGGCGGCTTGACGTGGCGCACGATCATGTCGAACAGCGCATCAAGGTTCTTGCGCGGGCCGTCCAGCGACTCGTCAGCCCAACCGTTGCGGCCTGAGGCGTAGATGTGGGGGAAATCAAGTTGTTCGTCGCTGGCGCCGAGGTTGGCAAACAGGTCGAACACCTCATTCAGGGCGCGTTCGGGTTCGGCGTCGGCCTTGTCGACCTTGTTCAGCACCACGATGGGGCGCAGGCCGAGGGCGAGGGCCTTGGCGAGCACGAATTTGGTTTGCGGCATCGGGCCTTCGGCGGCATCGACCAGCAGGCAGACGCCGTCGACCATGGACAGGATTCGCTCGACTTCGCCGCCGAAATCGGCGTGGCCGGGGGTGTCGACGATGTTGATGCGGATGCCGTCATGTTCCACGGATGTGCATTTGGCAAGGATGGTGATGCCGCGTTCGCGTTCGATGTCATTGCTGTCCATCGCGCGTTCAGAAACCTGCTGGCCTTCGCGGAAAGAACCGGACTGCTTGAGCAGTTCATCAACGAGGGTGGTCTTGCCATGGTCAACGTGTGCGATAATGGCGATGTTGCGAAGCTCCATCGGGCGTCTCTTTCGGTTTTCTGCGGTTGCGAGGGCCTTACAGGAGAAGGCTTGGATTGGCTAGGGGTGTAAAACGGTCAAGGCCGGCGGTGCTATAATCCCCCGGCCCTCAGTGGGCATTGAACGTGCTCCATATTCGTCAATCAGGGCTTTCGGGGCATGTCTTCGAGAAAACCGACACAAAAGCCGAGGGGTGGGTCGGTGTAGACACCTTTCTTTGCGGACTCAAGGCAGGCATCAACCATACCTTTCATGAACTGTTCGTCATACCAGCTTTGCCAAACGCGCTCCGCATACCAATCCGAACTTTGTATCTCTCTGAAAACATACAATCAAGAAGCTATGATTACAGCAATGGAGGCTAGCCCGACTAACCATTTCATCGTGTGGTCTCCAAGCAATCGAGAAGCAAAGAGCGTGGCGGTAATGTGCTACCCCAACTGGAGTTACCCGACAAGGGCCTTGTTCAGATATTCGTCGACCTTTTCGAGATAGCCGATGGTCGTCAGCCATTTTTGATCGGGGCCGACGAGGAGGGCGAGGTCCTTGGTCATCCAGCCATCCTCGACGGCGTCGACGGTGACCCTTTCCAGCGTGGTGGCAAAGCGCATCAACTGGGCGTTGTCGTCGAGTTTGGCGCGATGTTTCAACCCGCCGGTCCAGGCAAAGATCGAAGCGACCGAATTTGTCGAGGTCGCCTTGCCCTTTTGATGTTCGCGGTAGTGGCGGGTCACGGTGCCATGCGCTGCCTCGGCCTCGACCGTCTTGCCGTCGGGGGTCATCAGAACCGACGTCATCAGGCCGAGCGAGCCGAAGCCCTGGGCCACGGTGTCGGACTGGACATCGCCGTCATAGTTCTTGCAGGCCCAGACATAGCCGCCGGACCATTTCATGGCGGAGGCGACCATGTCGTCGATCAGGCGGTGTTCATAGGTTATGCCACGGGCCTTGAACTGATCGGCGAATTCGGCGTCGAAAATCTGCTGGAACAGATCCTTGAAGCGGCCGTCATAGGCCTTGAGGATGGTGTTCTTGGTGGAGAGATATACCGGCCAGCCCTTTAGCAGGCCGTAATTGAACGACGAGCGCGCAAAGTCGATGATGCTGTCATCAAGATTGTACATGCCCATATAAACGCCCGCCGAGGGCGCGGCATAGACATCCTTTTCGATCACGGTGCCATCGTCGCCGACGAATTTCATCGTCAATTTGCCTGCACCCGGAAAGTGGAAGTCGGTTGCACGGTACTGGTCGCCAAAAGCGTGGCGACCGATCACGATAGGTTTTGTCCAGCCCGGCACAAGGCGGGGGACATTCTTGCAGATGATCGGTTCGCGGAATATCACCCCGCCGAGAATGTTGCGTATCGTGCCGTTGGGAGATTTCCACATCTTCTTCAGGTGGAACTCTTCGACGCGGGCTTCATCGGGCGTGATGGTGGCGCATTTTACACCCACGCCGAAGCGCTTGATGGCATTGGCGCTGTCGATGGTGATCTGATCATCGGTGGCGTCGCGGACCTGGATCGATAGGTCGTAATACTTCAGGTCAATGTCCAGATAGGGCAAGATCAGCTTTTGTTTGATGAAATCCCAGATGATGCGGGTCATTTCATCACCGTCAAGCTCGACTACGGGGTTCGCCACCTTGATCTTGGTCATCTCAGGCCCTTTCCGAAAGTAGATGGTTTGGCTTCCCTTAGGGGAAATCGGCGGGAAAGGGAAGCAGTATGCGAAGGTATACCGGATTGTCTGCATGCTGACCGGGTTTTGGCCGGGTTCTATCGCGGCGGGGGGAGCGGAGGGTGGAGTTCATGCGCAAGTTGTCCTTGCATGTCGGGGTTCACCGAACCGGGACCAGTTCGATCCAGCGGTTCATGCGGGCGATTTCGGGCGGTCTTGCGCGTTGACCAAGGTGTTTGAGGTCAAGGCAGTCTTGTCGCTTCATCGGCAGAGTCTGTGGCTCGAAAGCTAGAATTTGCGACCCTGAAATCGCAATGGGATACGACCTTAATCGATGGCAGCCTGAACGAGTTTGACGCGCGGTCAGCAGAGTTCTTACAACTCGATCATGCGGCATGGCCGGCGGAACATGAGACGGTGTTCGGCGCAGGGTCGGCACTTGATGCGGGGGCAGGATATGCGGCTGCTGGAAAGCCATGCCGCTCAGCGAAAGAACGACCGGGTGCGGGCGCGGACATAGTCCCATAGCGCAGGCGCGCCCTTGGCGATCTTGGTGCCCACGCGACTGTCCAACTGGTCGGAGGTGACGTTGTATTCGGTCCATGTGCCGCCGCCTGACATCAAGTTGGCCATGACGGGCTGCACGCGGTCAAGCGATTTGGCAAAGAGAGCGTCCTGGGTATCGGCTGCCTCGAATTCATCCCATAGGGCGCGAAAATCCTGCGCCAGATCGGGGGGCAGCAGGCCAAAGAGTCGGTTGGCGGCGGCCTGTTCGGCGGCTTGGGTTGCGGTGGAGGCGTGCACGGTGCCGTTGGCCGAATGGATCGGCACGTCGCCCACATCGATTTCGACCAGATCATGCAGGATCAGCATTTTGATCACGCGGGTCAGGTCGACACCTGGGGCGGATTGATCCGCCAGCACCAAGGCATAAAGCGAAAGGTGCCAGCTGTGTTCGCCCGAGTTTTCGCGGCGTGAGCCATCGACAAGGGTTGTGGCGCGCAGGACGGATTTCAAGCGATCCGCTTCGTTCAAGAAGGCGAACTGCGCATCGAGCCGGGCTTGGGCACCAAGACTGGCGGCGACGGGGGCAGTGGCGGCGCTCAAGTGCCGCTCTCACAGCCGCGCGGGGCGACGGGTGCGGGCCTTGTCTTCGCGTTGCGCCTTTAGCGTTTGCTCCAAAAAGGCGCGGCCCTTGCGCTCGGCCAGAAGGGCACGCATGGCCGTCATGAATGCCTCTTGCGTGGTCGGGGACATGTCGAGCAGGACTTTGGCAACGCGTTCATACAGACGGTCATCGCCCAGTTCATCCATCGCCTTCATTGTGTCGCGAGCCAGAGCCTCGGTCAGATCTTGCAAGATGCCCATAGCGTTGGTGTGCCCCCTTGCTTACCTTGATTGTTCCGTCAGGCGGCGTTTGACATAGGTCGAGACGGTTTCGATCATCGGCTTCATGTGACGCTCTTCGTCCTTGAAGAAGTGGTCGGCGCCCTCGATCTGGGTATGTGTGATCGTGATACCCTTTTGCTCGTGCAGCTTGTTGACGAGGGAGGCAGTATCTTTTGGCGGAGCCACTTTGTCAGCCGTACCGTTGATGATCATGCCGGAGGCAGGGCAGGGTGCCAGGAAGGAAAAGTCATAGAGGTTTGCCGGGGGCGAGACGGAGATGAAGCCGGTTATCTCAGGTCGGCGCATCAAGAGCTGCATGCCGATCCAGGCGCCGAAGGAAAACCCGGCAACCCAGCAGTGTTTGGCATTCTGGTTCATCGATTGAAGATAGTCGAGTGCCGAGGCGGCATCTGAAAGCTCGCCAATGCCGAGGTCGTATTCACCTTGAGAGCGGCCCACACCGCGGAAATTGAAGCGCATGACTGTGAAGCCGAGGCTGTAAAAGGCATAGTGCAGGTTGTAGACGACCTTGTTATTCATCGTGCCGCCGTAATTGGGATGCGGGTGCAGCACGATGGCAATCGGTGCGTCACGATCCTTTTGAGGATGATAGCGGCCTTCGAGGCGGCCTTCGGGGCCGGCAAATATGACTTCGGGCATCTGTCCTGCCTGCTTGCGAGAGCGATTCTTGACAAAATCGCTCAGATAACTTAGAACCATTCCAAGCGTGGCGACTGCCATACCTTAATGTCCGGTTTGCAGGTAATGGGCGCTGCGGGTCACGTCAATGGGAATGGCCGGCCAAATGACGGGTGCATCATGAAACTGTCGACCAAGGGGCGTTATGCCATGGTGGCGCTGGCCGATCTGGCGCTGGCCGAAGCTGGCCAGGGCAAGGGGCTGGGTCCGGGACATGGCGAGGAGTTGATGTCGCTGGCCGCCGTGGCCAAGAGGCAGGATATTTCACTGCCATACTTGGAGCAGTTGTTTGTCAAGTTGCGGCGGGCGGGGCTTGTGGAGGCGGTACGCGGTCCCGG
>JBAXXO010000089.1:0-11369 GCA_037127855.1 Alphaproteobacteria bacterium | reverse complement strand
CTGGACATAAAAGAACAAGACCGCACATGCCAGAACCATCCCACCAATCATGCCGATCCGCCACAGGAACGCCCAGATGATCCCCCAAATGAACAGGAAAAATCGCGCAATCAGCCCACGCTTCGGCTTGGTCCGACTGCGCCGTTGTTTGATCGGCGGGGTTGGCGCGGACGGTTTGGCGCCGGTGCGTCGGGATACGGCAGCGGTGCCCGCATACCGCTTTTCGGCGACGATGGGCCGCCCTTTGCCTGGTGATTTCATGCTACGCTGCCGCCCAAATCGAACTTCTTTTGTGGCAACCTTAACCTGTCTTTCACAATTTGTGGAGCGTGCGCGTCGTTGATTCGCGCGCACAAAACGACCAATAAATATGCTTTTGCATGAAATAGTGCAAAAAACGTGCATTAACACCAAGTTTGGCAGCCCCGCCGCGTGCTGGCCGCTTGTGCTGCGTCTGCGAACGTCGCCCCTTTGTTCCAGGATCCACATTGGACGGGGGCACAGGAATTGCTCAATAAAAGGGATATGACATGAAACTCATCATTGCGGCAATCAAGCCGTTCAAGCTTGAGGAAGTGCGCGAGGCGCTGACGACCATTGGGGTGCGCGGCATGATGGTCACCGAAATCAAGGGCTTTGGCATGCAGTCGGGCCATACCGAAATCTACCGTGGCGCCGAATATGCCGTCAACTTCGTGCCCAAGATGCGCCTGGAAATCGTGGTGGCGGATGCCTTGGCCGATCAAGTTGTGGATACGATCACCAAGACGGCACGCACCAACAAGATCGGCGATGGCAAGATTTTCGTGCTGGACGTTCAACAGGCCGTGCGTGTGCGCACCGGCGAAACCAACGATGACGCGCTGTAAGCGGACGGGTAGGGGACAAACAATGGTCAAAACACTGAAATACAAGGGTTTGGGTGCGCTGATGGCCTGCTTGGCTGTATTGCCTGCCTGGGCACAAGATGCCGTCGCGGCGGGCCCGATCAAGGCCCCAACGGTGGAGCAGATGGCCGGCATGGTCAACAAGGGCGACACGACCTGGATGCTGGTCTCCTCGGCGCTCGTGCTGATGATGGCGATCCCCGCCCTCGGCCTGTTCTATGGCGGTCTGGTGCGTACCAAGAACATGCTGTCGGTGCTGATGCAAACCTTCATGATCGTGTCGATGGTGGCGATCCTGTGGGTCGCCTACGGCTATTCGATGTCGTTCACGGGCGGCTCGCCCTATGTCGGCGGTTTTTCCAAGGCATTTCTGTCGGGTGTTGGCGTCGGCACCTATGCCGCGACCTTCTCGAACAATGTCTATATCCCGGAATATGCCTTCGTCATCTTTCAGATGACTTTCGCCTGCATAACACCGGCCCTTATCGTCGGCGCCTTTGCCGAGCGGGTCAAGTTCTGGCCGCTGATGCTGTTCTGCGCGCTGTGGGTTACCATCGTCTATTTCCCGATCGCCCACATGGTCTGGTATTGGAGCGGCCCGGACTTTCTTTCCGACAATACCGCTGATGCGGGCCTTGTCTGGGGTTGGGGTGCGTTGGACTTTGCCGGCGGCACAGTTGTCCACATCAACGCCGGGATTGCCGGTCTGATGGGCTGCCTCGTGATCGGCAAGCGAGTGGGTTACGGCAGGGAAAACATGTCGCCCCATTCTCTGACCATGACGATGATCGGTGCCTCGCTGCTGTGGGTCGGCTGGTTCGGTTTCAACGCTGGGTCCAACCTTGAGGCGAACGGCTATGCTGCCTTGGCCTTCTTGAACACCTTTGTGGCGACTGCCGCCGCTGCCTTGTCGTGGAGCCTGGTTGAACAAATTCGCCATGGCCGCCCGTCCTTGCTGGGTGCGGTGTCCGGCGCTGTGGCTGGTCTGGTCGCAGTGACCCCGGCGGCAGGCTTTGCCAGCCCGATGGGCGCGATAGTGCTGGGTCTTGCGGTGTCGCCGATCTGCTATCTGTTCGTGTCCGTGGTCAAGAACGCGATGTCTTACGATGACAGTTTGGACGTGTTCGGCATCCACTGCATCGGCGGCATCGTCGGCGCGATTGGCACCGGCATTCTGGCCTCGCCCGATCTGGGCGGTCAGGGCTGGGTCGACTACACCGTGTTCCCGGCGGGTGTTGGTGCTTTTGACATGACCGGGCAGGTCATCACACAGATCAAGGCCGTATTGGTCACGCTGGTCTGGTCAGGTGGCGTGTCGCTGGTGCTGTTCTATGCCATCGACAAGATCTTTGGCCTGCGCCCAACTTCCGAGGATGAACGGCAGGGTCTCGACCAAACCTCGCATGGAGAAAGCGCTTATAACGTGTGACGAACGGGTCGGGTCAAGCCTCCTCCCTTGCCCAGGCATCCTGTGACGGCCCGAGCATCCTACCCGCGCGGGCCGTCTTTCATCATCTGTTTGTCGCGTTTGGGTGCCATAATGTGCGGGCAAACCTGAGGAATGCCCATGCGCCTGCTGATTGCCGCCCTGCTGCTAGCCACCCCTGCAGCCGCTGATCCGGTGCGGTTGAAAGTACTAAGCTTCAACATCTGG
The DNA here is from genome assembly GCA_037127855.1 of Alphaproteobacteria bacterium. Lineage (GTDB taxonomy): Bacteria > Pseudomonadota > Alphaproteobacteria > Rhodobacterales > Rhodobacteraceae > Stagnihabitans. The sequence continues at coordinate 8,828 of JBAXXO010000089.1, read as the reverse complement.
TATGGTGGAGATCAGGTCAGTTTTGCCTCTGTGATCAAGGCGATCCAGCTGGCAGATGCCGATATCGTCGGCCTGCAAGAACCTGATGGCAAAACCCTGCAAATTGCGGCACTTGCGGGCTATCCCTATGTTGATCAGCGCCGGCATATCCTGTCAAAGTACCCGATCTTCGATTCGGCTCTGGGGGAGACGACCCAGACCGACCCGCCGCCCTATTCTATCGCTGGTCTGGACCCGAACGCCGTCCATGCCTGGATCGAGGTGCAACCCGGCAAAGTTGTGGCCGTTGCAAATACCCATTTGACATCCGATCCTTACGGCCCCGACCTGCTTCGCGACGGCAAGACCGTGGCTGAGGCCTTGCAGGTCGAAACCGAGGTTCGGATGCCCGAGGCGCGGGCCCTGATCACCGGTCTAAAGCCACTGATCGACAAGGGCATTCCCGTCATTCTGACGGGCGATTTCAACGCCGCCTCTTGGCGGGATTGGCAAATCAAGCAACCGACGGCCGTCTGGCCAGTGTCAAGGGCATTGGAGGATGCAGGACTGACTGACAGTTTTCGCAGTGTTTTTCCTGACATTGTCGCGCATCCTGGGATCACTTGGACTGCAGGCCGCCCCTATCCCTTTTTGCCCCCCAACGAAACCTTTGACCGTATCGACTATGTCTGGGTCGCAAACATGCGGGTCATTGATTCCGTTGTGATGGGCGAGGCTGGCAATTCGCAAAACGGCCTGTCGGTCACACCTTGGCCGTCCGACCATCGCGCCGTCCTGACGACAGTCGAGGTCAGCCCTTTCGACGCCCCGCCGCTGATCACTGTGGAGCCACGGCCTGTCAGGACGGGTGAAAGCCTGTTGCTGCGCGTGGTTGTCCCAAACAATACCACCTATAGTGCAATGGTCGTGGCGCGCGGAAGCGACGCGCCAATCATCGGGATTTCGGATGTCGATCCGGCCGACCGGCCCACCTTGCGGCTTTCGACGTTTGGTTTGCCGGTTGGGGATTATGACGCCGTTCTGACCCATGAGAAAGCAGAACTTGCCCGCACCCGCTTTGCCGTCGTGCCAGCGGATGGAAAGGCCAGCCTGTCGGTCACGGCCCCGGTCATGTCTGGCGGAGACATCACCTTGGAGTTCAAGGGTACGCAAGGGTTCAAACTGGATTGGATCGGGATCTATCGCGCTGGTGAGCCATCGGTCTATAACTACCTGGGTTTTGCCTATACCGGGGCGCGGATCAATGGCGGTCTGGTGTTCCCTGCCACCGATCTGTACGAAACCCTGGCTCCGGGAAATTATGAAGCCCGGTTGATGTTTGACGATCATTATCAGATACTTGCTATAGCGCCGTTTGTTGTGCGCGGCCCCTGATGCGGTCGTTCAGTCCAAGATCTCGCCGGTCAGTTCGGCAGCGATAAACCGCTCAAATGCATCCAGATCCAGCAGCTGAAACTGGCCAAAGCTTTGCATCCAGACAAAAGCCTCGCGCATGGCGTCCGGTTCCAGTTTGCACCAGTTGATCCTGCCGCGCTTTTCTTGCGTGATCAGACTCGCTTCGGCCAGGATGGTCAGATGTTTGGAAATGGCGGCCAAAGACATCTGGAACGGCGCCGCGACATCGGTAACGGCCATGTCATCTTCCAGCAACATCGCCAGGATGGCGCGGCGTGTGGGATCGGCAAGTGCCGAAAAAATGATGTCCAGGCTGGCCGTCATTGGGAGAGTATCAGCCGGGCGAGCCGGATCGTCAACCGTTTGGTTGAATATGCGACGGCACCGGAAGCATAGTCTCATGCAAGCAATATCAGGGACTTACTTTAGATTCTGTCGGGTTGACTTGTCAGGTGACTGTCCGTAATTAGGGGCAATCCAAAAGGGGGTTCGCCCGTGGTCGAAGACGCCGAGCAAGCCCGGATCGAGGCGCTTGAAAAGCGGATCGAGGCTGCCAAGGCGGCGCATGCACCGCGACCTGGCCCCAAGACGGATGGCCATAGTCAGGCACAGATGGCCTGGCGGATGGTGATCGAACTCGTGGCCGGTCTGATGATCGGCTTCGGCATCGGATACGGTCTGGATACCCTGTTCGGGACCATGCCGATCTTTTTGGTGCTGTTCATATTGGCAGGATTTGCGGCGGGGGTGAAAACCATGCTGCGGTCCGCCAAAGAGATGCAGGCCAAAGGATTGGCCCAGATGGATGCGGCAAAAGCCCCCCCTGTGGTGGCCGAGGATGAGGAAGACTGACGTGGCAGGCGAAGCGCATAGCGAAAATGGTTTGGCGTTCCATCCCCTACAACAGTTCGAAATTCACCCCTTGTTCGGGGATGGCCCAATTTCGTGGTACACTCTGACGAATGCGACCCTTTGGATGGCTTTGGCCACTCTGGGGATTATCGCGGTCTTCGTGTTCGGGTCACAGGCCCGCGCGATGGTGCCGGGACGGATGCAGTCGCTGGGCGAAATGGCCTATGACTTTGTGCACAACATGGTCGAGGATGTGGCCGGACACGACGGAGCCAAGTACTTTCCCTTGGTCATGACGCTGTTCTTGTTCATTCTTTTCGTGAACCTGCTGGGGCTGCTTCCGGCGTCCTTTACCCCCACCAGCCACATCGCCGTGACGGCCATCCTTGGCTTTGGCGTGTTCATTTTCGTCACCGTGCTGGGCTTTGCAAAGCACGGAATCGGCTTTCTGGGGCTGTTCTGGATGAAGGACGCGCCGTTGATCCTGCGTCCGATCATCGCGGTGATCGAGGTCATATCTTACTTTGTGCGCCCGGTTAGCCATTCCATTCGTCTGGCTGGCAACATCATGGCCGGTCACGCCGTGATCAAGGTCTTTGCCGCCTTTGCGCCGATGATCCTGATCTCGGCCATCGGACTCCTGGTGACCCCCGTATCGATCCTGGCGATCGTCGCGATCTACGCCTTGGAGGTGCTTGTCGCCTTCATTCAGGCCTATGTTTTTACCATCTTGACCTGCGTGTATCTGAAAGATGCGCTGCATCCCGGTCACTGACACCCAGACAACCTATTCCATCGTAAGGAGAAAACACATGGAACTCGAAGCAGCAGCAGCCTTGGGCAAGTTCATCGGCGCCGGTTTGGCCGCCATCGGTTCGGGCGCAGCCGCCATCGGCGTTGGCAATGTCGCCGGCAACTTTCTGGCCGGCGCCCTGCGCAATCCGTCGGCATCGGCCTCACAAACAGCGACCCTGTTCATCGGTTTGGCCTTTGCAGAGGCTTTGGGCATCTTCGCCTTCCTCGTCGCCCTGTTGCTGATGTTTGCGGTCTGATCTGTCCATCCTTATGATCGGGGGTGGTTGAGCCACCCCTGAACCTGACGTAAGGCGATTTCTGGCAGTCCGACAGAGGGCAGGAGGGCAAGATGGCAACAACAGTTGAGACGACGGAAGCCGCGGCTGACTTGGCACATGAAACGGCTAAGGTAGGGATGCCGCAGCTGGACTTTTCGCTGTTCCCGAACCAGATATTCTGGCTTCTGGTGACCCTTGCGGTCATCTACTTTATCTTGGCGAATATCGCTTTGCCGCGCATCGGTGGCACTTTGGCCAGCCGTAAGGCTGCGATTGCCAGCGATCTTGCTGCCGCCGAAGAACTGAAACAAAAAGCCAAGGCGGCGGAAAAAGCCTATGACGACGCCTTGGTGACGGCGCGGGCCGAGTCTGCCAAGATCATGGCCGCCGCCCAGGCCGACATCAAACTGGACCTTGATGCGGCGATTGCAAAGGCCGATGCCGAAATCGCGCATCGGTCGGCAAAGGCCGCAACCCAGATTGACGAAATCCGGGCCGGTGCCGCCGAGGCCGTTTCTGACGTGGCAAGAAGCACGACCGAGGCATTGGTCGCAAGCTTTGGTGCGGCGACAGATGCGGCAACGGTGTCTGCGGCTGTTTCTGCACGGTTAAAGGGGTAAGGCGATGAAAAAGCTGTTTTTTGTTGCGTTTCTGGTGCCCGCTGGTCCCGCACTCGCCGCCAGTGGTCCGTTCTTCAGCCTGCACAACACCAACTTTGTGGTGCTGATCGCCTTTCTGGTGTTTGTCGGCATTCTGATCTGGCAAAAGGTCCCTGCGATGCTGACGCGGGTCCTTGATGACCGGGCGCAGATGATCCGCAACCAACTGGATGAGGCGCGTGCGCTGCGCGACGAGGCAAGTGAATTGCTGGCCAGCTATGACGCCAAGCAAAAAGAGGTTCAGGAACAATCCCTGCGCATCATCGCCGCCGCAAAGGCAGAGGCCGAGGCAACCGCGACCAAAGCCAAGCTAGACCTGCAAACGTCGATTGAACGCCGCGTTGCCGCCGCCGAGGATCAGATTGCTTCGGCCGTGAAGGCCGCCGAGATTGCAGTTCGAAATCAGGCAATAAACGTGTCGGTTGCTGCCGCTGGCGATATTTTGTCAGCTCAAATGAAAGCCGACGGGGCGGCAGCCTCGATTGATGCGGCCATCGCGCAGGTTGCTGCGAAACTGCACTGACGACTTGAACGGAAAGGGGCCCAGACCAATGGTCTGGGCCTTTTTCTTATCGTCTGGGCGTGATGATGATTTCCACGCGGCGGTTCTGGGCGCGGCCCTCAACTGTCAGGTTCGAGGCAACCGGGCTATCTTCGCCCATGCCGATCGTGGTCAGCCGAATGGCAGGCACGCCGGAAGCGACCAGAATATCTGCCACGGACCGCGCGCGGCGTTGCGACAAGTCCATGTTCAAGGCGGCAGTACCAACATTGTCGGTATGGCCCAGAATCTTGATCAAGCTGTTGGGATAGCTCATCAGATTGGCGGCAATCGACGAAATCTCCCTGCGCAGCGCAGGATTGACATCGGCGCTGCCGGTTACGAACAACACGTCATCGGGCAGATTGACCATCAGATAGCTGCCCATATTGGTGACGGTGACATTCGGGTTGCCAAGGTTGTTACGCAGATCTGCGGCTTGCTGGTCCAACACTGAACCAACCACAGCGCCCCCAAGGCCACCGATTGCCGCACCTACGGCGGCAGAGCGCAGATTTGCGCTGGCATTGCCGCCGCGCGTGGCGGCCCCCAGTACCCCACCGATCACGGCACCCGCAATTGCCCCGTTCTGTGTGCGGTAGTTCGGGTCATCAATCCGCGTCGGGGCGCTGCTGCTGCATGCGTTCAACGCCAGCAGGCCAGACACTGATATTGCGATTGTCGTCTTTATGGTCTTCATTCTGCTGCCTCTTTTCTTGCGGGCCTTTAGGGGATTCCGGGGAGTTTACAGCAAAAGTATGCGCCAAGAAACCTATCAAGGCGCATACAAGGCGATTATCCGCCAATCACAAAGCGCGGATCAGGCGACGTCGTTGCGGGCAGACTCCCATGCCAGAATGGCGCGCTTGACCGGCAAGCCCCAGTGATAGCCACCAAGCCCGCCAGACTTGCGCAGCGCACGATGGCAGGGGATAAGCAGGCTGATCGGGTTGCGCCCAACTGCGGTGCCAACGGCCCGAACGGCAGTAGGGCGGTCAATCGCACGGGCAATCTCGCTATATGTTGTGACGTGGCCGGTCGGAATCTGCAACAACGCCTCCCAAACCTTGATCTGAAATGGGGCACCGATCAGGTAAAGCGGCGCGCCGGCATTGGTGCTGAATGCGGCGTCGACCCAGGGACGCAAACTGTCGGCGCCCTCAACAAAGTGCGCCTGTGGCCATCGGGCCTGCAAGTCGCGCATGGCGGCATGCGCACCCATCTCGGCGGCAAAGGCGATACCGCAGATACCCTTGTCGGTGCCCATGACGAGCGCCGGGCCAAAGGGGCTGCTGAACCACCCCCAACGGATGGACAGGCCAGCACCACCCTTGGCATAGTCCCCTGGGCTCATCGCTTCCCAAGTCACGAAAAGGTCATGCAAGCGCCCGCCGCCGGACAGCCCGGTTTGCAGGGCGGTGTCAAGCACGGTAAAGCGGTCAGCAAGAAGCTGGCGCGCGTGATCCAGAGTCAGGTATTGCTGATAGCGCTTGGGCGACACACCAACCCATTGTGAGAAAACCCGCTGAAAATGTGCCGGCGACATGTCCATGCTTGCGGCCAGAGTGTCCAGCGTCATTGGTTGCACGGCAGCGTCGATGATTTGCAAAGCGCGGGCAATCACAGCGTAGTGATAGGGTTCGGTCATGTTTGCCTCCTGTCCAGATGAATACAGGCTTGGGGTTCGGTTGACGACCCGAAACCTGCTTGTTTGGCACGCACGGCTCGGGCATAGGGCGAGGATGGTCAGGCAGTTGGACTACGGCACGATGCGGGCGATCTTTGCCCGGTTCCAGAAACTGGAGCCGGAGCCGAAGGGTGAATTGCATCATGTCAATGCCTTCACGCTGGTTGTCGCGGTCGCCCTGTCAGCCCAGTCAACCGATGTCGGCGTCAACAAGGCGACTGCCGCGTTGTTCACCATCGCCGACACGCCTGCCAAGATGCTGGCATTGGGTGAGGCCGGACTGATCGAGCACATCAAGACGATCGGACTGTATCGCAACAAAGCGCGCAATGTGATCAAACTAAGCCAGATGGTGATCGACGAGTTTGATGGCGAGGTTCCATCCAGTCGGGCAGCCCTGGAACGGCTGCCGGGGGTGGGGCGCAAGACCGCAAATGTGGTGTTGAACATGTGGTTTGGTCAGCCCGCACAGGCCGTGGACACGCATATCTTTCGCGTGGGCAACCGAACGGGCATCGCCCCGGGGCGCGATGAAGTTGCTGTCGAACGTGCCATTGAAGACAATGTGCCTGCCGAATTTCAACGTCATGCCCATCACTGGCTGATCTTGCATGGCCGATATACATGCACTGCCCGCAAACCGCGCTGCAGCATTTGCCCCATCTTTGAATTCTGTCTGTATCAGGAGAAAAGCACATGAAGAACTATCAGGTCGTTGGCATCGGTAATGCCATTGTCGATGTGTTCAGCCCTGCCGATGACACCTTTCTGAAGCTGATGGGGATTGAAAAGGGGATCATGCAACTGGTCGAAAAAGAGCGCGGTGAATTGTTGTACGGCGCGATGACAGACCGGGTGCAGGCCCCGGGCGGCTCGGTAGCCAACACACTTGCCGGCCTCGGCAATCTGGGTTTGACGACGGGTTTCATCGGGCGCGTGCATGATGACGCATTGGGTCGATTCTATGCGCAGTCGATGGCGGCTGGCGGAACGGATTTTGTCAACGCGCCCGTGGTGGGTGGGAATTTGCCAACGTCGCGGTCGATGATCTTTGTGTCGGCTGACGGCGAGCGGTCAATGAATACCTATCTGGGGATTTCATCCGAGATCGGGCCACAGGATGTTGCAGATGATGTGGCCGGGCAGGCCGAGATCCTGTTTCTGGAAGGTTATTTGTACGACAAGCCACAGGGCAAGCAGGCGTTTGAGCGTGCGGCACGATTGTGTCAGCAGGGCGGCGGCAAGGCGGGAATTGCGCTGTCCGACCCGTTCTGTGTGGAACGTCATCGCAGTGACTTTCGGCGGTTGGTCAAGGATCTGGATTTTGTCATCGGCAACGAGCATGAATGGGCATCGCTGTACCAGACGGACCTGAGCACAGCACTGGAGCTTGCGGCAGCGGATTCGGGGCTGATCGCTTGCACAAGGTCAGGGCACGACGTCATCGTTGTGCGCGGCGACGAACAGGCCGTGGTTCCGGTGCAGCGTATCGTGCCGGTGGATGCCACCGGGGCCGGGGACTTGTTTGCTGCGGGATTCCTCTATGGGATATCCACTGGCCAGAGCCTGGCAATCTGTGGGCGCATGGGCTGTGTCGCAGCGGCTGAGGTGATCAGCCATTACGGCGCACGTCCGGAAGCAGATTTGAAGATGCTGTTCCGAAAGGACGGTTTGATCTGACATAGGGCGGGGGTTTCACACTCCCGACTACTTTGCCCAATCTGACAGTTTTCAGAAGATTTGACGCGGGTCAAGAAGAATTGCAAGCATAAACAATATCTTGCGATAAGGAGATTTCATTAGAGCGCGTTGCGTCGGGTCAGGTTCACGTGACCCCACGCAACCCGCAACATTACCAACGACTGGCCTGTCCTGGATTGCACTCAATCTGACTCAGATTGAGTGCAACCCGCTCTAGCGGTAGAACTGGCCGGGCCTGGCCTCAGGGTCGACGACCGCAAGATGTGGGCCTTCGCCCAAGTCGTGGGGCTCGGCTTGCGAAAAAGACGCCGCTGGCCAGTGAGCATGAGCGACCGGACATTGCCCGCAAACGCGCGCGCTGGAAGGCGCGTCAGGGCAGCATCGACCCCAAACGGCCTGTCTTCCCCGAAACGGCCTGTCTTACCCCAAACGGCCTGTCTTCCCCCAAACCGCTTGTCTTCATTGATGAAACCTGATGGACAAGACCCGGGCCAAGACCAACATGGCGCCCCCGCGTAGGTGGGCGGCGCGGGGCCCGAGACCGATCGGGCGCGCGCCGTTCGGGCACTGGACCGCGGCAGGAGCGCCACTGGTTCGCGCGAAATGCCGAGGTATGACGTTCAACGCAGCCCTGCGCCAGGCCGGGATCGTCGCCCCAAGGGTCATCGTCGGGCCGCTCAACGGCGAAAGCCTCCGCATCTATGTCGAGCAGGGCATCGCTCAACTCAAGCACCTGCTGCGCAAAGCCGCCGAACGCACCAACCAAGCCGTCTGGCAAGGGATCCGCTCACTCCTAAACCAGTTCACCCCGCAGAAATGCAAACAGTACAACCGAAACGCAGGGTACGCTTCCGTCTAAACTCATCACGCTCTAGAGCGAGTCGCGTTCAATCAGGTTCACCTGATTGAACGCAACTCGC
>JBAXXO010000088.1:0-11436 GCA_037127855.1 Alphaproteobacteria bacterium | reverse complement strand
ACGGATCAGGCTCCAAGGGAATCCTGAATCTCGTTGTGAAGGACACGCTCTAGGCGGAGTCAATGTCGATCAGTGGCACCCCACCCGCCAGCACCATCCCAAAGCCAGGGCTGTCACCCAGGGTCAGCTTGCCATTGTGTGGCAGTGCTTCGCCTTGGAACAGCGCGCCGAATACCGGCTGGATCGACTGTCCGTCAGGGCTGGCGGCCACATATTCGCAAAAGGCCGGGTTGGTCTGGCTGGCGATGAAGTGATAGGAATAGGGTCCCGATCCATGCGGCACCACCGTCACGTCATAGGCCGAGGCATGGGCCGCGATGCGCAGCAACTCGGTCATGCCACCCACCCACATCACATCGGGCTGCACGATGTCCAAAAGCCGCCGCTCGATCAGGTGGCGAAAGCCGTAGCGCGTGTACTCATGTTCGCCCGTCGTCCATTTCAGGGTCGGGTGGGCGTTACGGATCAGCGCATAGCCTTCGACATCATCGGGGGACAGAACCTCTTCCCACCAATGGATGTTCAGGGGTTTGCACGCCTCTGCCAGGCGAATGGCATAGGGCACGTCCAGCGACATGTAGCAATCGACCATCAGCGGATAGTCGGGGCCAATGGCGGCGCGGTGGCGGGCAAGAAAGTCAACGTTGCGGCGCAGGCCCGCTTCGCCGTCATGCGGCCCTTCGGGCAATGGCACCTTGGCCCCCCAAAAGCCCATGCGCTGGATGGCGGCGGCGTCGGGGCCGGTGCAGTAGAAGGTGATCTCGTCGCGGGACTTGCCGCCAATCAGGTTGTAGACGGGTTCGCCACGCAGCTTGCCGACCAGATCCCACAGGGCAAGATCGACCGCGCTGATGGCCATGATGGTCACCCCCTTGCGCCCGTAAGGCAGCGAGGCGCGGTACATCTGATCCCACAAACGGTTGATGTTGCGGGCATCTTCGCCCAGCAGGAACCGGGCGAAATGGTGTTTGATCAACCAGCCCGCGGGCATGCCGCCCGAGCCAGCCGCAAGGCCGATGGTCCCATCCGCAGTCTCGATTTCCACCACAATGGCCCCGAGCGCACCAATCCCCCAGCTTGATCGTTTTTCGCGATACTTGGCATGGCCGGACATCGGGTTCGAAATCAGGCTGTCCACCAGCCAATGCTGCGAGGCGCCCGGATCGAAATAAGTGCCGCCGCTGGTTTCAGGGGCAAGGCGCGAGACGCGGATTGCGGTGATGCGAAAGCGGTTCATGGCAGCAAGAACACCCGTTTCAGCGGGATCTGCACAGGCACGTTGTCGGCGTCGGTCGCCATTATGTCAGCCATGAAGGCCCACCAGCGTTTGACGATCTCTGTGTCGGGTAGCGCATCCATACTGTGGCTGTCGCTGCGGGTCAGGATGCCGAACAGGTGATTGGCCTCGGGGTCGAGCCAGATGGAATAGTCCGACACCCCTGCATCCTTCAGCGCCTGCGCCAGTTCTGGAAAGATCTCGTCATGGCGCTTGCGGTATTCGGATGCCTTGCCGGGGAAAAGGTTCATGCGAAAGGCGATCTGTTCGGGCATGGGTCAGTCCTTTGCAGTTTGCGTCATTGAGGTGATGGTCGTGTCGCGGATATGTTCAAGATGACGTCGCCCCGCAGACATCGCCGACACGCCGTCGCCCGCCATGATGGCCTCGGCGATGTCGATGTGCTGGGCCACGCTGTGCGCGATCACCCCGGGAAAGGTGCTGGCCAAGCGGCGGATATCCAAAGCGATGTCATACAGGCCCTGCGCCATGCTGGCCAGCAAACGATTGCCGGCGGCGTCGTTCAGCGACTGGTGGAACTCGATATCCAGCAGGCGAAAGGCGACCGGGTCTTCATGCAGGCTATGACCCGCGACGGCGTGGCGCAGGATATCCTGGCGCTGTTTGGCCGTGGCGCGCAGGACGGCGAGGCGGATCACCTCAAGATCGACATGGGTCCGCGCCTCAAAATGTTCGTGCACGTCATAGTCACCAACGCTGAGCAGCACGTTGAACGGCGTCACAAGCCGCGAAAATGACAGGTCGGTGACGGTATAGCGGCCGCCCTGACGGCTTTCCAGCACCCCCATAAGGGTCAGCGCCTTGAGAGCCTCGCGCAAGGGCGGGCGCGAGATGCCGAAGGCGATGGTCATCTGCTGTTCGGTGGGCAGGCGGTCGCCCGACCGCAGGTTGCCGGATTTGATCATCGCGAGGAACCGGTTGGCGACCTGTTCCGAAATCGGGCGACGGGCCGGGTTTGTCGGGTCGGCCTTGGCATTCGGCCGACGTTCGGCCTGAACCAGCTCGGAAAACGCATCAGGCGCAGCGCGTCGGGGTGGGACCATTGAGTTTGGATCAGGCTCCTTCGGCTGCTCGGTCACGCCTGCCCTCACAATCCCAGACGGTAAAAACGGTTGGCATTATCGCGGTAGATCGCGCGTTTCTCGGTGTCGCTCAAGCCCAGATCGGCAAAGGCGCGGTCAAGCAGATCGACCCAGCCGGTCATGGTGGTGGCGGCCAGACAGATCGGATAGTCACCGGCAAAGATGGTGCGCTCGGGGCCGAACGCCTCCAGCGTGGCCGCGATATAGGGGCGCAGATCGGCCTCGGTCCAGGTTTTCAGATTGGCCTCGATCGGCAGGTCGGACAGTTTGATCCACAGGTTCCGGTGTTTGGACAAGGCCGCGACATCGGCGCGGTATTGATCCAACGCCCCCTCGGCGATGCCGGGCTTGCCGCAATGGTCAAGGATCATGGGCGTGCTGATGCGCGGCACGAATTCGCGCACGATGTCCATCTGGCTGTGGTTGACATTGATCTCGAAATGCCAACCGAACTTTTCCAACAGGTTGACACCCGTGACGAAGTCGTCGCTTAGGGCGAGGGCGCGGGGATTGGGGTCAAATTCCACAATGCGGCGGATGCCCCTGACCATCGGGTGATCGGCCTGTATCTGGGTCAGCATGGGCTCGACCGCCGCCCCCCATTCCATAGGGGCCATGGGGACCATGGCGCGCAGGCGGGGGTCGCGGCGCGCCTCTTCTTCGACGAATTCAATTTCTTCGATATATTGCCCGCCGCCAGGCCAGAAATCGGCATAGCATTCCAAGAACACCATCGCCTCGATCTCCAGGGCACCACAATCGCGCTGATAATCCTCGACATGGTAGGGATGGCCGTACAGCGGATGGCCGTCAAAGGCTGAGTATTTCAGACGAGTCTGATCCCAGACATGCAGATGGGTGTCGATGATGGGGAAGTTCGGCATTTGGGTCACCGGGTCAGTTTGAAATTGGAGTCAGGGGTTTTCAGGGTCAGGCCAAGGCCTGGGCGGTCATCTTGCAGGGTGATGAAGCCGTCTTCGGCCACCGGTTCACCGTCAAAGATGTACCAGAACAACTCATTGCCAACCTCGACCGGGACCTTGGGGAAATACTCGGCCAGGGGGGCGGCATAGCTGGACATGGTGATGTGGTAATTGTGCATCTGCCCGGCATGGGGGATAACCTGCACGTCATGGGCCTCGCACAGATGGGTGATTTTTTGCGCGGCGGTGATGCCGCCCACGCGGTTGACGTCGAATTGAGCGATGTCAAAGGCGCGCAGGTCCAATGCCTGACGAAAGCCTGACAGGGTATATTCATGTTCACCACCCGAGATGGCGACAAGGTTCATCGCGCGCAATTCGGCATAGGCGTTCAGGTCGTCGGCAATCACCGGTTCCTCGACCCAGCGCAGGTCATGCGGTGCCAGCAGCCGCAGCATCCGTTTGGCATATTCCAGCGTCCAGCCCATATAGGCGTCGGCCATGATGTCCACGCTGTCGCCCACCGCCTCACGCGTGGTGCGCACAAGGTCAAGGTTGCGCCGGATGCCCGGCAGCCCATCCTTTGGCCCCCAGCCAAAACGCAGCTTTACGGCGCTATATCCCTGATCCGCATAGGCTTTCGCCTCTTGGTACAGCCTGTCGAGCGGCTGCGAATACAGCCGACTGGCATAGACCGGTATCCGGGTCTTGGTGCGCCCGCCCAACAGCTTGAACACGGGCTGATTGAGGATCTTGCCCTTGGCGTCCCAGATCGCCAGATCGACGGCGCTGATCGCAGTCATGCCGATGCCCTTGCGGCCGAATGGCAGGGTGCGACGGTACATGCTGGTCCAGATGTATTCGCTGTCCATCGGATCTGTGCCAATCAGCAGCGGACGCAGGTAAGTGTCGATGGTGGCTTTGGTGGCATGGGGGGCCAAAGCGGCGTTGCCAAGGCCTATCGTGCCATCGTCGCAGATGATCTCGACCACCAGCCAGCCCAGAAAGCGAAAGCCCGCGATCGAGCCCGTGACATCGGCCACGATATCGCTGGCCGAGGTGCAAAAATGTGGCGGCATTGGCGCAACGGGGCCGATCCATTCGTAAATCGTGGTGCGCACGTCGATTATTCGGGTCATGGCAGGGGTCCAAGGTCTGTGGCCATGCGTTGCGCCCATGCCAGACCCTGCATGGTCGGCAAGTCGGCGGGCAGGCGCGGGTAGCTTAGCGGCAAGCCAAGACGCAAGGCGGTGATATGTTTGCCGTACAGAACCAGATGCGCCAAGCCCTGCATCGCAAAGGCGACCGAGGGCAGCAGGCGGCGATAGATCGCCTCGGCTTTGGCCTCGTCGCCGGCCTGCATGGCGCGTTCCACCGCCACCTGCAGGTCGATGGAATCGATGCCGGGGATCATGCCCACAACGCCGGCCCGGTAATTGTCGGTCAGTTCCAGCCCGGCGCGGCCATTGAACACCGCCATGCGGTCGCCGACCTGCTGGATCAGATTGGCCACGCCAACCGCACTGCTTTCCGCCTTGACCACGCACGCATTCGGATGCGCCGCATTCAGCGCCAGCAACTCGGCCGGGGACAAACCCACACCCAGAAACTCCGGCGCGTTCTGGATCGCCACCGGACCCTCGACCGCCGCCGCCACCGCCCCGAAAAACGCCACCAGCTGCGCGCCACTGATCGGCGGACGCGGCGGCTGTAGAATCACCCAATCCGCCCCGGCGGCAAAGGCAAAGCGAGCGCTGTCGATCATATCCGCCACATTGCCATCCGCCACCGTCACCGCCAAAGGCAGGCGCCCGCGCAGATCGGCCACCACCCATTCGACGATCTGCCGCTGTTCGGCCCGGCTCAGCTTGCCAACCTCGGTCGCAAGCCCCAGCACCGCCACCCCGCTCGCCCCAACCGCCACCGCAGCCTCGATCTGGCGCGCAAAGCCGTTGCGTAAAACTGCCCCATCGGCGCCGAAAAACGCGTAGAGCATTGGATAGATCCCCTTGATCGGGCCATGCACGCTAACGTCCCCCCGGATTGCCATGGCACCGGGCCCCTCCCGATCCAAGCCCGCCAGAAAAGTTGTCAAACAAATCTATGTCTCTTGTCAAACGAATATTTGTCTGACAGCTTATCTGAAGGAAGCTGCTTTGGAGGGAGCAAGGTTGTGAGCATTGCACCAACGCAGCGTCGGCGTATTGGCCAAACAACCCTGCATTTGCCGATCTTTGGTTTTGGTGCTGCACATATCGGCGAATTGTATGCCGTGGTCGCCGAGGCCGAATCGCGGGCCACATTGCAGACGGCATGGGATGCCGGCGTGCGCTTTTTCGACACCGCACCGTGGTATGGCAGGGGCCTGTCCGAACACCGGTTGGGTGGCTTTTTGCGAACTGTGCCGCGCGACCAGTTTCAGATCACGACCAAGGTTGGCAAGACCCTGCGCAGGCCCAAGGACCCCGCGACCTTTGATCGGTCGCCGTGGCGGGGTGGGCTGAATTTCGAGGTTGCGTTCGACTACAGCTATGACGGGGTGATGCGGTCCTATGAACAGGCGCTGCAGCGGCTGGCACTGGACACCGTCGATGCCCTTGTCATTCATGATCTGGACATCGAATTTCACGGTGAAAAGCTGGCGCATTACGAGGCGCAACTGGTGGAAAGCGGCATCAGGGCCTTGCAAGAGCTTAAAAAAGCTGGCGATATCAAGGCCTTTGGCATAGGGCTGAACAACAACCACACCTTTGAGACGTTGGTGCCGCGGGTCGATCTGGATTTTTGTCTGGTCGCTATGCCTTATACTTTGCTGGACCAGTTCAGCTTGCACCGCGGCATGGCGCATTTGCAAAAGCGCGGCGCCTCGGCGATCATCGGCGCGCCTTTTGCCTCGGGCATTCTGGTGACAGGCTCGAAGGGCCCCGCGCATTATGCCTATGGCAAGGCCTCGGCGGAAATCCAGGACAAGGTCCGACGGATCGAGACCGTTTGTGCTGCGCACAGCGTCGCCCTGCCCGCCGCAGCATTGCAATTCGTGCTGGCGCATCCGGTGACAGCTTCGGTCATTCCGGGGGCATCAGGACCGTCCGAGGTATTGCAGAACTTGACCTCACTGGCGGCGGTGATCCCGCAGGCATTCTGGACGGACCTGAAAGCGCAGGGTCTGATCGACCCAGACGCGCCGACGCCCGCAGGATGACAGCCCCGATTCTGTCAGCGCGCGGCATCGGCAAGTCGTTTGCGACGGTTCAGGTGCTGCGCGATGTCGATCTGGATCTGATGCCGGGCGAGATTCATGCGCTGGTGGGCGAAAACGGCGCGGGCAAATCGACCTTCGCCAAAATCCTTGCCGGTGTGTATCGCCCCTCAACCGGCAGCCTTTCGATGGCCGGTCAACCTGTCGATGTGTCCAGCCCCATCGTGGCGCAAAAATTCGGCATCACCCTGATCCATCAAGAGCCGATCTCGTTTCCCGATCTGTCTGTGGCCGAAAATCTGGTGTTGGGCCGCACCAGTGGCGGCTGGCTGAAACGGGTGCCATGGGCGCAGATGACCCGCGATGCGCGCACCTATATGGACCTGCTGGGCGTCAGGATCGACGTAACCCGCCCGATGCGCGGCCTGTCGATTGCCGATCAACAGATGGTCGAGATTGCCCGCGCCCTCGCCTCGGACGCCAAGGTCATCATCATGGATGAACCCACGGCACCACTGACGCCCAAGGAAACCGAGACCCTGTTCACAATCGCCCGGCGTCTGCGCGACGAGGGACGGACCTTGATCTTCATCAGTCACCGGTTGGAGGAAATCCGGGCGCTGTGCGACCGGATCACGGTGTTCCGCGATGGCAACAAGGTGCTGACCGACCACATGGCCAACCTGACCGATGCCGAGATCATCCGCGCCATGATCGGACGACCGCTGAAGGAATACATGCACAAACAAGGCTCTGTGATCGGTGACGTGGCGTTGCGGGTTGAAAACCTGACCCTGCCAGGTGTGTTCGCCAATATCAGCTTTGAGGTTCGCAAGGGCGAGATTGTGGGGCTGGGCGGTCTTGTGGGCGCGGGGCGGACCGATGTTGCGCGGGCCTTGTTCGGGGTGGCCCCGGCGGCCTCGGGGACAATGACGGTGCATGGTCGTCCGGTCAGCATCGCCGAACCCGCGCAGGCCATCGAACTGGGTCTGGCATTTGTTCCCGAGGACCGCGCCGTGGCCGGCATCTTTCGAACTCTGTCGGTGGAACAGAACATTTCGGCGGCGGTGCCGGGCAAGATTTCAAGCCTTGGCATCATCCGCCGCGCGACAGAACGCGCGATGGCCCAAGAGCAGGTGCGCCGCCTGAGCATCCGGCTGGCGGCGCTGCGTCAACCTATCGGCGAACTGTCTGGTGGCAATCAGCAAAAAGCCATCCTCGCCCGTTGGTTGCTGACCGAACCAGAGGTTTTGATATTGGATGAACCGACACGTGGCATCGACATCGGTGTCAAGGCCGAGTTCTATGACATGATTGGAGCCCTGGCGGTTTCGGGCTGCGCAATCTTGCTGATCTCGTCCGAATTGCCGGAACTGCTGGCGCTGTGTGATCGGGTTCTGGTGATGGCCGAGGGGCGGCTGACCGCGGATCTGGACCGATCCGTTGCGACACAGGAAACCATCATGCAGGCCGCCGTGCCACGTTCGGGGGTCGCGGCATGAAACATCTGCTGTTGCGCCGCGAGGCGGGCATCTTCGTCATGATCGTGCTGTTTTGCCTCGCCGTTGGCCTGTACAAGCCGCAGTTTCTGACGCTGAATTCGCTGCGCATCATTTTGCTGCTGACGCCACTGATCCTGATCGTGGCAATGGGACAGATGCTGGTGCTGGTGGCGCGGCATGTCGATCTAAGCGTCGGGTCCATCTTGGGCTTTTCCGCAATGGTCACGGGCATGATGTTCAAGTTCCATCCCGAAATCTGGTGGCCACTGGGCTTTGTGCTGGCGATCGGAACCGGCACAATTCTGGGCCTTGTCAATGGGATACTGGTCACGCTGTTCCGCCTGCCTGCCATCATCGTGACCTTGGGCACGCTGAACCTGTACCGCGGGCTGACCTACATCATCTCGGATGCCAAGCAGATCGACCGGCAATTCGTGCCCTCGGCGTTGAAGGCGATGTCGCAGACGTCGCCGGTGTTCGGCATTCCATGGATCATCTTCATGAGCCTTGGCATCGCGGCGCTGACCTATGGTTTCGTGATGCACACGGCGGTCGGGCGGCAGATTTTCGCCCTGGGCTCTAACCCCGTGGCCGCCCCGCTGCGCGGCATCAACGTCACCCGCGTGACGCTGCTGGTCTTTGCGCTGTCGGGCGCCCTGTCGGGGCTGGCCGGGATCATGTATGCCAGCCGCTGGGGTTTTGTGAACCCGTCCAACACAGGCGCCGGGTTCGAGTTTCAGGTCATTGCCGCCGTGGTGATCGGGGGCGTGTCGATCAATGGTGGGTCAGGGTCGGTGCTGGGGGTGGTCTTGGGGGTGTTGCTGCTGGGCTGCGTGTCGGCGGCATTGCCATTGTTGGGCATCCCGGGCACCACGCAAAACGCCATCTACGGCGCCGTCATCTTGGTGGCCCTGCTGATTGACCGCACCGTGCGCCAACAAGGAACCAAGGCGCTGTCCTCTCGGGTGGCCGCATGACCTCAACCCCCACCACCGCCCGCGAGGCCGCCCCGGTTCGTCCGCGCTGGAAAGTGCTGCTGCTGCGGCCCGAGACGATGACCTTTGTCCTGCTGGTGCTGGGCCTGTTCGCGGCAAGTGCCCTGTCGCCCTATTTCCTCGACCTGCACTATATCCTCGACAGTTTCACCCTGTCGGCCGAGTTTGCGATGGTCGCGCTGATCCTGACCATGGTGATCATCGCGGGCGAGATCGACCTGTCGCCCGCGTCGAACATGGCGTTGTCGGCCTGCCTTTTTGCCTATGCCCAACAAGCAGGTATCCCGATACCAGTCGCCATCGCGATCGGGTTGGCGGCGGGGCTGGCCATGGGGGCGCTGAACGCCTTTATGGTAATCGGTCTGCAACTGCCGTCGATCATCGTCACCATTGGCACGCTTATCCTGTACCGCGGGCTGGCGCAGATCATCGCCGGCGACAAATCCATTCGCGTGCCCGAATGGTTCATCGGCATCAACACGGTAATGGTGCTGGGCATGCCGGCCACCGTGTTGATGTTTCTTGTGCTGGCAGTCGTCCTTGGGCTGGTGTTGGGGGTGACTGTCTTTGGCCGCCAGATCTATCTGATCGGCACCAACGAGGTCGCCGCCCGCCATGCCGGCATCCGCAGCCGCCGCATCAAGACCCTGTTGTTCTTGATGATGGGTCTGGCCAGTGCCATTGCAGGCCTACTGACCGCCTCGCGGCTTGGCTCGGTGCGCTATGATCTGGGTCTGGGGGGCGAATTGCAGATGGTGCTGATGGCCATGCTGGGCGGCACCTATATCTTTGGCGGTCGCGGCACGATCCTTGGCACCTTTCTGGCCGCGTGGCTTTTGGTCGTGGCAAGCACCGGCATGACGGTGGCCAACCTGCTGCCCGCCGTACAACTGACCGTGTTGGGCGTGCTACTGATCGTCTCGATCATCGCCACCAACTTCATCTATTCCCGCACCCAAAGGTAACGGGACTTTACGCCGGGCAAACCGGCACCAACGAGGAGGAAACTATGAAGAAAACACTGCTCTCCGGTCTGGCCCTCGGCCTTAGCTTCGCCGCCAGCGTGGCTTTCGCCGACCCGGTCAAGATCGTCTATATCGGCAAAAACACCGGCAACCCCTATTTCGACAGCATCACTGGCGGTTTTGAAGACGCCTGCAAGGCCAAAGGTTGCGAGTTCGAATTCGTGGCACCTGCGACCGCCGAGGCCACCAGCCAGATCCCGATCATCGAGGCGCAGATTCAGCGCGGCGTGAACGTGATCGGCATCGCCCCCAACAGCCCCGACGCCCTGAACCAGGTGCTGGACGAGGCCAAGGCCAAGGGCATTCTGGTGATCACCGTCAACGGCGATCTGGTCGGCAATGAAGAACATCGTGCCGCGACGATCCTGCCGGTCGACTTTACCAAGACGGGCCCGAACCAGGTCGAACTGATGGGCTCGATGATCGGCTACAAGGGCGAAATCGCGATCCTGTCGGCCACCACCGAGGCCCCCGATCAGAACGTCTGGATCGCCGCCATGGTCGATACACTGAAAAATGATCCCAAATACAAAGACATGAAACTGGTCGCCACCGTTTACGGCGATGACCAGCCCGAGAAATCCACCACCGAGATGGAGGCGCTGCTGGCCAACTATCCCAACCTCGTGGGCGTGATCGCGCCGACGACCGTGGGCATCGCTGCCGCCGCTCAGGTTGTGCAACAGCGCGGATTGGCCTCGACCGTCCATGTGACTGGCCTTGGCCTGCCATCTGAAATGCGCGACTTCATCAAGGATGGCACCGTTTCCGCCTTCCAGCTGTGGTCGCCCTATAACGAGGGCTGGCTGGCCGTGCACTTTGCGCTTGGCGTGATGGATGGCTCGGTTAAGAACGAAGTGGGCCAAACCTTTGACGTGCCAAACCTCGGCACCATCACGATCAACGAAAAGAACGCGATGAACACTCAGGCCGAATTGACCACCTTTGACGCCAAGAACATCGACGACTTCAACTTCTGATCTCGTAAACTGCTACAAAGGGGCGCCGTTTGGTGCCCCTTTGTCATCTATACCCTGCCGCCTGCAACGCGTACAACTCAGCGTTGCGGCCCTTTCTTGCGCCAACATCGCCGTGTGGCTGGCTGAAGCCGCAACCCAGCCCACCGCCAGCACCAAACTCAGGTCCGTCATCCGCACCGAAATGAACCTCTGCGAGATCAAGATGGCGGTCTTGGCTTGGCTCAACTCCTTGAACCGCTGGAACAGCTCAAATTCCGCGCTGGCGTCTAGAGCGGGTTGCACTCAATCTGATTCAGATTGAGTGCAACCCAAGACAGGCAAGTCGTTGGTAATGTTGCGAGTTGCGTTCAATCAGGTGAACCTGATTGAACGCAACTCGCTCTAGGGCGGCGGTCGGCTCATCAAGATCAAGCACCGGAGCGCCCCACATATA
>JBAXXO010000087.1:0-11813 GCA_037127855.1 Alphaproteobacteria bacterium | reverse complement strand
CTCGGCATCGGCCCGGATGCCGAGGTATTTACCAAGGCGCCGCCGATGTCGTCGGTGGGACACAACGCTGCAGTCGGCCTGCACCCGATCTCGAAATGGAACAATCCCGAACCCGAGGTTGTTCTGGCCGTCGATAGCAAGGGCCGGGTCAAGGCCGCGACCTTGGGCAATGATGTCAACCTGCGCGATGTCGAGGGCCGGTCAGCCCTGCTGCTGGGAAAAGCCAAGGATAACAATGCCGCCGCCGCCATCGGCCCCTTTCTGCGCGTGTTCGATGACCGCTTTGGCATCGACGATGTCCGGCAGATGGAACTGACCCTGACCGTGACCGGCACCGACGGCTTCACCCTGACCGGGCGTTCCTCCATGACTGAAATCAGCCGCGACCCCTTGGATCTTGTGGCGCAGACCATCGGCAAACACCACCAATACCCAGATGGCATGATGCTCTATTGTGGCACAATGTTCGCCCCGGTTCAGGATCGCGACGGGCCGGGTCAGGGTTTCACCCATCACATCGGTGACCTGGTGACCATTTCGGCGCCGGCCTTGGGTGCCTTGACCAATGTGGTGCGCTTGTCCACGCATGCGCCGCCCTGGACCTTCGGCGCAGCCGCGCTGATGCGCAATCTGGCCGGGCGCGGCCTTCTGTGATCTGCCTCGTGGCGTTGGCCGATCAAATGGTCCACGACCCGACCCCAACCGGGCATCTGCGCCCCGCGACGCATGACATGCTGACTGACCGCACCATTCTCGTTTTTCCCGATGGACCTATCAGCCTGAAATTCCATATCTTTTCACAACCACAAGATCCTTAGACGATACAACGCTGCGCCTGCTCGACCACACCCCCTGATCGCGGAAACCGACTTGCAATTCAACGTCACGGTATCTCACCCCGCTGTGGCGGCATGTCACCATCGCTGGGCAAGGCTGACCTGTGACGCCACCCATTTTCATCTGGAAACCGGACCAAGGGTCTGCGAAACTGGTGCCGAACCTCTTCGACCCGACTGGCAGAAGTCCTTTGCCCGAGATCATGTCTGACGCGACCTGGCCCCTACTCCGCATGGTTTGCCTCAATCGTCGCAAACGGGATGGTGGACAGCGGCACAAAAACCAAACCCAGATCCAATCCCTGCAAAACCCCAGTCCATATCACCAGACCCGGGCCCATTTGCGGTGAAAAGCCGGTCTTGAAATACGGACTTGCCGCCGTCAGAACCAGCCCCGGCATGACCATCGCCCTTGGATCAACACGGCGCACCAACCACCCCAAGATGATCCTGGACGCCATGGTGCCAATCTCACGCGGCCCCAGCACGAGACCCGTCGTGATCGTCGGATAGCCAAAACAGTGTGAAAACATCGGTGGCAACAATGCCAAAGCGGAAACAGTCAAATCTGCTTATGCATCTGATACATTTTGGGAAATAGGCTGCACACCCGATCATGGCGATGATGCCGACGGGCAGGTTGATCAGGAACACCCACCGCTGATTGCAACTCTCGGTCAACCAGCCACCCAAAGTCGGGCCGAAGATCGGGCCTGCGATGATACCTGCCCCCGACATCGCCATGGCAGAGCCAGCCTTTTCGCGCGGGTTCATGTCCTGCAGAAACATCTGTGACAAAGGCAAGATCGCAGCACCAAAGAACCCTTCCGCCACTCGGAGCAAGACTATGGCTGACAGGTTTCAGGCAATGACGCACATCAGCGAGGGCGCAACAAAACCCACGATGGACACCATGAAACAATTCCCGCTAGCCGATCTGGTCGGCCCGCCAACCGGTGACCGGCGTCATGATCGCTGCGGCGACGACCCGGCATCAATGACCAACAACATTTACAGTACCAACTTGACCATATTGATCACGGCCAGAAAGGCCAGCAAAGCAATGGCAAATTTGCGAAAATCCTGCGGGTCGGTCGCAAGAAAATGTTTGCCGCCTAGCCAAATGCCTATGACCATCAGAGGCAAGGCCCCGATTGCCAACCGGAAGGTATCGGCCTGAATAATGCCGCTTCCCCACATCAAAGGCAGCGAAAACAGATCCAGAATTGCGAAATAGGCGATCAATGTACCACGAAACACGCCAGACGCCATGCCTTGCGCCGTAAAATAGCTGGCCACCGGCAGCCCGGCCATGCCGACCGCATTGGCCATGCCGGCAAAGACTCCGACCCCCAGATGCGGCCCAAAGCCCTGCTGCGACCGGATCTGCCAACCACGCAACATGACGACACACATGACCAGCACATAGACGCTGATCACAGCCCGGGCAGTATCAACACCAACCCGTGTGATGGCCCATAATCCGATGGGCAATCCTAAGGCCGCGCCCAACATCAGCGCGCGCACCCGTCGCCAGTCAACATCGGCCCTGACCCCACGCCACTGCTGAAATGTCATGCCAAACTCGCACAACATCACAACGCCGACGACGTGCAGCGGATTCATCATCAGAGACGAGGCCGAAACAACCAGTGCAGAAAACCCGAACCCCGAATACCCGCGCACAAAGGCAGCAAGCAAGCACGCGGCGGCCATGAAAGCCGCCGTCTGCCCATCCATGCCAAAAGGCAAGGTCACTGTTGCGGTCGCATGTCCGCCGCCGATATCCCGGCCACGGTGACCGGCTTTTTCATCGCATCGCGGCGGAAGGGGTCGCCCAATTCCTGATTGATCATGGCCTCGATCAGGGTGGTTTTCCCCGCCATCTGGTCGATGATCGCCTGCCGCAATGCGGCCGTCAGTTCCTCCATCGTCCGTGCCACCACACCTTGCAAACCACACGCCTTTGCGATCCCCGCATAGGACACCTGCGTGTCCAGCTCGGTGCCGATAAAGTTGTCGTCATACCACAGCGTCGAATTGCGTTTTTCCGCACCCCATTGATAGTTGCGGAACACGACTTGCGTGATTGCGGGCCATTCCTCGCGCCCGATCGCGGTCAGTTCGGTGACCGCAATGCCAAAGGCACCATCGCCCGAAAACCCCACGACCGGCACGTCAGGGCAGGCGATTTTGGCGCCGATGACCGACGGCATCCCATATCCGCAGGGGCCATAAAGCCCCGGTGCCAGATATTTGCGCCCGGCCTCAAAGCTGGGATAGGCGTTTCCGATGGCACAATTGTTGCCGATATCGCTCGAAATGATCGCCTCTTTCGGCAAAGCGGCCTGAATGGCGCGCCATGCCATGCGCGGCGACATCCATTCCGGCTTGGCTGCCCGGGCACGCTGGTTCCATGTCGTGCCCGGATCATCCTCTTCATGGTCCATCGACGACAGGGTTTGCGCCCAAGCCGATTTCGTCTGGGCAATCATCGCCTTGCGGCTGTCGCGGCCGGCATCGCCAGCACTGGCCGACAGGCGATCCAGAATGCCTGTCGCCACCTTCTTGGCATCCCCAACGATGCCAACCGTAACCTTCTTGGTCAGGCCAATACGGGCTGGGTTGATATCGACCTGAATTATTCTTGCCTCTTTGGGCCAATAGTCCAATCCATAGCCCGGCAGTGTCGAGAACGGGTTCAACCGGGTACCAAGGGCCAGAACAACATCGGCAGCCTGGATCAACTGCATGGCAGCCTTGGACCCGTTATAGCCCAAGGGCCCTGCGAACAGGGGATGTGACCCCGGAAACGCATCGTTGTGCTGATAACCCACGCAAACCGGCGCGGTCAGACGTTCGGCCAAAGCTATGGCGGCGGGGATTGCATCCCCAAGGATGACGCCAGCACCATTCAGGATCACCGGGAACTTCGCCTCCGACAGCAGATCGGCGGCGGCCTTCAGGGCCTCGTCACCACCGGCGGGGCGTTCAAACTCCACCACCAAAGGCAGGTCGATGTCGATCACCTGCGTCCAGAAATCGCGTGGCACGTTGATCTGGGCCGGGGCACTTGCCCGCCTGGCATTGACGATCACCCGGTTGAGCACCTCGGCAATGCGCGTGGGGTCGCGGACCTCTTCCTGATAGGCGACCATATCCTTGAACAGGTCCATCTGCGGAACCTCCTGAAAACCACCCATGCCGATGGTCTTGTTGGCGGCCTGCGGCGTGACCAGCAGCAGCGGCGTGTGGTTCCAATAGGCCGTCTTGACCGCGGTCACAAAGTTGGTGATTCCGGGCCCGTTCTGCGCAATCATCATCGACATGCGGCCCGAAGCACGGGTAAAGCCATCCGCCATCATGCCGCCTGATCCTTCATGAGCGCAGTCCCAGAACTTGATGCCCGCCTTCGGAAAATAATCTGAGATCGGCATGAAGGCCGACCCGATGATGCCGAACACATGCTCTATCCCATGCATCTGCAGGGTTTTGACAAAGGCTTCTTCCGTGGTCATGCGCATGCTTGCTCTCCGTTGTGTTTGACATCTTTTACGCTGGTGTGCTGCGATCTGTTAGGGCCAGCGATCAGGGCAGGATAAGTCCAGTTCAAGGTGAGCGTCCGATGACTGCGGCGATACGGGCGACGCCTTCGGGGATTTTGGCGAACGGGATGGAACTGTAGCCTAGCCGGTAGTGGTACGGATCAGGGAAGACAGGGTCAAAGAAGGCGCGGCCCGGCTCAATCAACACGCCGTCGGCTTGCAGCTTCTTGGCAAGGTGCTCGGTATCTACAGGGGCGCGCATCCAGAAACTGGAACCGCCAAAGCCGCCTTGTCCCGCAATCACGAGGTCATGGGCCAGAATTGCTTCCTCCATCACCTGACGGCGGCGCTTGTAGGCACTGCGCATCCGGTTGATTAGGGCGTCATAGTGACCGAGGCTCAGGAAATAGGCCATCGTGCGCTGAATATGCCCCGGCGGATGGCGCAATGACATCAGGCGCAGGGCACGGGCAGCGCGGATAAAGCTGGGCGGCCCGGCGAGGTAGCCAAGCCGCATACCGGGAAAGACAGATTTCGAAAACGACCCCGCATAAATCACGCGACCGCCGATATCGAGCGATTTCAGGGCCGGAGACGCAGGTTTCAGAAACGACATCTCGAATTCATAATCATCCTCTACGATCACAAAGCCCCGCGTTTCGGCGGCCTTCAGCAAGGCGAGACGTCGCTCCAACGGCATGGTGGCATTGGTGGGGCATTGGTGGCTGGCGGTTGTGAACACGACATCGACCGTGGCAGGCAGGCGGTCGGGCGGCAGGCCCTCGGCATCGACATCAATGGGCAAGACCTCGGTGCCACTGGCTTGCAAAAGCGCGCGCAGACCAGGATAGCCGGGGTTTTCCATCGCGGCTCGGCGACCCGGACCCAACAGACAGGCCGCAGCCAACCACAACGCATTTTGTGCGCCGAGGGTCAGCAACACTTCGTCCTCTCGGGCAAATATCCCCCTGCGCGGCAGAATATGACGCAAGAGGTGATCCATCAACTGAGGATCATCGCGGTCATAGTAATCTTGCGTCAGCGCCGCAAAATCGCGACGGCCCAAGGCTCTCAGCGCACATTGCCGCCAATTCTGGTGGTCAAACAGGCTGACATCGGCCTGACCGTAGATGAAACTGTAATCGAAACTTCCCCAATCGGCAGGCCTTGGGACCTCGGTCGTCATGCCAAGGCGCGGCCCCAGCAACCGCGCGAACTCGGCTGCCTCGGCCCGCACCGCCAGACCAGGCAAATCCGGGGCGAGAGGTGCAGTGTCAGAAATGAAATAGCCCGACCGTCCGCGTGCCGTCAGATAGTCGGCCGATACCAGTTCAGCATAGGCCAGAGTCACCGTGATCCGACTTATCCCCAGATGCACCGCCAACCCGCGTGACGAGGGCATCTTCTGCCCTGCCCGAAACCTGCCAGCCAGAATGCCCTCGGTCACGATCTGCCTGATGCACTGCTGCAACGATCCCCGCATCGCGGCAGGCAAAACAAAGGCGTCAGCCGGGATAAGCACCCTATGGCCCTTTCATTTTGGCAAAAATATCATACAAGACATGCGCCTGTGCCAAGCAGGCACAGGCGCTATGTGGGTGTGAAACCCCCATTGCCGCGATAAGGTCAGTTGAAAACCTTGATCAGCGCGCGGTCGACGGCGTCGGTGATATGGTCGATATTGTCTGCCGTCGCGATCAAAGCCGGGCTGAAACACAACGTGTTGTTCAACCCGATCAACGAACGGTTGGTCATGCCGATGATCACGCCCTGCGCCATACAATCGGCCACCACTGCCGCGACCTTTTTTTCGTCTGCAGGTTCCTTGGTGATCCGGTCTGCAACCAGTTCCGCCCCGCAAAACAGCCCCGCTCCACGCACATCGCCAATCACGCGGTGCTTGTCCATCAGTCCGCGCAGATTGGACCGCAGCCGCTCGCCCATCACCAATGTATTGTCCAGCAGACCCTCATCCTCGATGATCCGCATGTTCTCCAACGCTGCCGCGGGGCCCGCAGTGCAGCCTCCAAAGGTCGAGATGTCACGGAAATAGCTCATGGTGTCGGTGGGATCATCCTTGAACATGTCGAACACGGCTTCCGTGGTCACCGTACAGGCGATTGCGGCATAGCCCGACGCAACCCCCTTGGCCATGGTCACAAAGTCTGGCTTCACGCCATAATTCTGGTATCCGAACCAGACACCAGTGCGCCCGACACCACAAACTACCTCGTCGATATGCAGCAGAATATTGTATTTCTTGCAGATTTCACCTACCCGCTCCCAATAGCCGACAGGTGGCACAATCACGCCGCCACCAGCGGTGACCGGTTCCAGAACCAAAGCACCGACCGTATCTGGCCCCTCGCGCTGGATGACTTCTTCGATCGCATCGGCCGCGCGCTCACCATAATTGGCCACATCCCACTGCTTTCGGTATTCCAGACAATGCGGCACCTCGACAAAACCAGGGGTAAAGGGGCCATATTGCATCGCCCGCTGCGGCTGACCCGCCGACGAAAGGGCCGTGATGGTGGTGCCGTGATAATCACGTTCCCGGTACAAGATCTTGTATTTATTGCCGCCGTGGTGCCGATGCGAGATCTGGCGCACCATCTTGTAAACCTTCTCATTCGCCTCGGACCCTGAGTTCGAATAGTAGACGCGGGTCATGCCTGGCATCTTTTCGATCAGCCGCTTGGCAAAGTTCGACCCCGGGATCGACCCAGCCGAGCCTGCAAAGTAGTTAAGCTTGATCAGTTGGTCATAAACCGCCTTCGCAATGCTTTCGCGGCCATAGCCGACATTGACTGTCCACACACCGCCCGACACGCCATCGATATGCTCCTTGCCCTTGGCATCCCACACCTTGATTCCCTTGCCTTCGACAATGATGCGCGGGTCAGTCGTCTCGAACGGCTTGTGCTGAATCAGGTGGTGCCAGATATGGGCACGGTCGGCCTCGATCACGTCGGTCATGTCATTTCTTGCGTCGGTCATCTGGGAACTCCTGTACACGAATCGGCCAATGGCGAGGGCTGCACTGATTCTGCCGCATCATTGCCCCATCGTCCATCGCTGGTTATGACCAGACATTGGCAGCCTTTAAGGCCAGATGGCAAGCACCATCGGGCCCGCGCCACAGGAATCGCGCGATTGCCCTTTTGCTCAGAACGGGGCAAAGATCGTCGCACTCGGTGTTTGGAGGGGGCGGCGTGAACGACAGTTGGATCGCAGTGGATTGGGGCACCTCCAATCTTCGGGCTTGGGCGATGGGTCCAACCGGACCCTTGGCACAGGCCGTGTCCGATGACGGCATGGGAAAGCTGCAACCCGATCAGTTCGAACCCGCCCTCATTCGGCTGATCGAACCTTGGCTGACGGCTGCTGAAACGTCGGTTCTGGCCTGTGGCATGGTCGGCGCAAGGCAAGGTTGGCGCGAGGCGCCCTACCGCGCCGTGCCCTGCGCGCCAGTGGCGGCGGGGGACATTCTGCAAGTGCCGACCCTTGACCGACGCATCAGCTTTTACATCGCTTCCGGTCTGCGTCAGGACCGGCCTGCCGATGTCATGCGCGGCGAAGAGACGCAGGTCGCGGGTGCCCTTGCTTTGACCCCGGGCTTTGACGGCGTGATCTGTGCACCGGGCACTCATTCCAAATGGATGCACCTGTCAGCAGGCGAGGTCGTGTCGTTCCAAACCTACATGACAGGAGAGTTGTACGCGCTGTTGTCCCAGCAATCTGTCTTGCGCCACTCGATGGCCGGGGCCGAGGGTTGGGATGACGCGGCCTTTGACGACGGCCTGTCCGATGCCCTGTCGCGGCCAGACCAGATCGCGGCACGGCTGTTTTCCCTGCGTGCAGAGTTCTTGTTGCATGGCATGACCCCAATGCAGGCCCGTGCCCGACTGTCGGGCCTGCTGATCGGGCTCGAACTGGCAGCGGCCAAACCCTATTGGCTGGGGCAACGGGTCATTCTGATCGGCGCGCCGGCCCTTGCCGGCAATTATCTACGCGCCCTTTCCTCACAAGGCCTTCACGCTGAAACCCTTGATGCCACAGCCTGCACGCTGGCCGGTCTGTCATCCTTGCACCACCAGGCAAGGCAATCCCAATGATCCATCGCAACCTGATCGCCATTCTGCGCGGGATCACCCCCGCCGAAGCCCTTCCCGTGGCCCAGGCGCTGATCGCCGCCGGGATCACCCGGATCGAGGTGCCGTTGAACTCACCCGATCCCTTGATCTCGATCGCCGCCATGGCGCGACAATTTGGGGCGATCGCGCAGTTCGGCGCTGGAACGGTTCTGACGACCAAGGATGTCTACAAGGTGCGCGATGCCGGCGGGACGCTGATCGTCTCGCCGAACTGCGACGCAGATGTCATCCGGGCCAGCAAGTCGGCTGGAATGGCGTCTTGGCCGGGCGTGATGACGCCGACCGAATGTTTTTCCGCGCTCAAAGCCGGGGCGGATGGGCTAAAGCTGTTTCCGGCCTCGCTGATCGGGCCGGATGGCGTCAAGGCGATCCGGGCTGTCCTGCCCATGGGTACGCAGGTTTATGCCGTGGGTGGCGCCGGGCCCGCAAACTTCGCGCAGTGGATCAAGGCCGGGGCAAACGGCTTTGGCATCGGCACCGCCATCTATAGCCCCGGCTTGACAATGGCCGAAATATCCGCCCGCGCCGCCGAGATTGTGGCCGCCTATGATGGAGCCCTGACATGATTCACGATTCCCGTATTTGCGCTTTGGGTGAGGGGGCATTATGGCACCCGCTGCGCAAGCAGTTCTTCTGGTTCGATATTCTGGGCCAGTGCCTGATGTCGCAAGACCGTGAAGGACCCATGGTGTGGCGCTTTCCCGAAATGGTGTCAGCCGCGGCTTGGGTCTCCGAGGATGTGCTGCTGATCGCCGGCGAGCGTGACCTGTTCCTTTTCGACCTGATCAGCGAAGAGATCGAGGTTCTGTGCGCGTTGGAGGCCGAAAAGCCTGGCAACCGATCCAATGATGGAAGGGCTGACCGCCAGGGCGGCTTCTGGATCGGCACGATGGCCAAGGGCGGCGACATGACGGGGAAAGGTGCCATTTACCGCTATTACCGCGGCGAATTGCGCGTGCTTTACCCGCAAGTGTCGATCCCGAACTCGATTTGCTTCACGCCCGATGGCAAACACGCCTATTTCTCGGACAGTTTCACCCGCCATGTGATGAAGGTGGCGCTAGATTCCCAAGGCTGGCCGGTGGGTGCGCCTGCCGTGTTCATCGACCTTAAGGCGGATGGCTTTTCGCCCGATGGCGCGGTTGTCGATGCCGACGGCAATTTCTGCTGTGCCGAATGGGGTGGCGGGCGTGTCGCGGTCTATACGACGGACGGTGCATTGCAAAAAACGTTTGAGTTCCCGGCACCCCATACCACCTGCCCTGCCTTTGGTGGGCCCGGCCTATCGACGCTCTATTGCACATCAGCCACTCAAGGCCTGTCGCCCGAGGTACTGGCAGCCAACCCCCTGTCGGGCAGCACCTTCAACGTGACGGGCGCGGGGCGCGGATTGCCAGAACCGCGTTTTGTGCTGCCATGAGCCTTGCCGATCAGATAACGCAAGCGGCAGGCGAACTTGCCAAGGCGGCGACTGGTACGAACCCACAGCAGATGGCCGCGCTGGTCACAGCACTGGCAACGGCGGGGCGTGTGGTGACATTTGGCTGTGGGCGTGAGGGGTTGATGATGCGGGCGCTAGCGATGCGGCTGTATCATCTGGGTCTGAACGTCCATGTCGCGGGCGACATGTCGTGCCCACCGGTTGGCAAGGGCGATCTGTTTCTTGTCGCCTCGGGGCCGGGCGAGTTGGCAACCGTCGCGGCCCTATTGGGGCAGGCGCGGGCGGCAGGGGCGCAGACCGGCTGCATCACCGCACAGCCGACGGGGCCGGACCCCGTGGGCTGCGATCTGGTGCTGACTATCCCGGCGCAAACGATGGCGGATGATCAGGGCAGGGCGGGGCTGCTGCCGATGGGTTCGGTGTTTGAAGGCGCGATGTTTGTGGTTTTCGAAATCATGGTGTTGCATCTGCGCGACCGGCTGGGGGAAACAATGGCGAGCATGCGGACGCGACACACCAATCTGGAATAGCCTTGAAATAGACCCCGCGCCAGGACGTGATCTGAACCGATGGTCGCATTGCTTTTGCCTGTTTGTCCGATGATGTTGACATTTTGGCGCTTGCCGCCGAACTTTGGCCATTTATGCCCTTGCCGAATCCATCAAGGCATCATCAACTTTGGCAAAGATCGGCGGGGGCACATGCCGGACCAAGGACCAAAACGGGCCGAACGGCCCATCGCCATACGCGTCAGCGGTCTACGCAAAAGTTTCGGCGCGCTCGAGGTGCTCAAAGGCGTTTCGTTGTGTGCGCGTGAAGGCGATGTCGTTGCAATCATCGGCGGTTCGGGGTCAGGCAAATCGACCATGCTGCGTTGTGTGAACTTTCTCGAAACCCCCTCAGGCGGTGACATCGAGATTGGCGGCGAAATGGTTGCCATGAAACCCGATGGCACCCCCTCGGACCGCCGCCAGATCGAGAGGTTGCGGCAAAGCCTTGGCATGGTGTTCCAAAGCTTCAATTTGTGGACTCACAAGACCGTGCTGGAAAACCTGATCGAGGTTCCAGTACATGTGATGAAAACTCCAAAGGCCGAGGCGATACAGCGTGCGCGCGACCTGCTCAAGCGGGTGGGTCTGGCCGAAAAAGAGGACGCCTATCCCGCCTTCATGTCGGGCGGCCAGCAGCAGCGTGCCGCCATCGCCCGCGCCCTGTGCATGAACCCCCGCGCCATGCTGTTTGACGAGCCGACATCCGCCCTTGACCCCGAACTGGTGGGTGAGGTGCTGCAGGTGATCAGGGGCCTGGCTGATGAGGGCCGCACGATGATCCTCGTCACCCATGAGATGAAGTTCGCCCGCGAAGTCGCCAGCCATGTGATCTATTTGCACAACGGCGTCATCGAGGAAGAAGGCCCGCCTGACCAATTGTTTGGCGCGCCCCAATCGGAACGGCTGAGGCAGTTCCTGAAAACCGTCGGGTAAAACCCGCCAACATGGAGATAACAATGAAGAAAATCGCACTTGCACTTGTGGCCACCTTTGCATTCGCTGGCGCTGCTTTGTCCGAGCCGGTCAAGATCGGTGTCGCCGCAGAACCCTATCCGCCCTTCACCTCGCCCGATGCCGCCGGCAATTGGGTTGGCTGGGAAATCGATTTCATGAACGCGATCTGCAAGCAGGCAGCGATTGAATGCGTGGTCACCCCCACGGCGTGGGATGGCATCATTCCCGCACTGACCGCCGGGCAGATCGATGTGATCATGTCGTCGATGTCGATAACGGCTGAACGCGCCCAGACGATCGACTTTTCAGATAAATACTACAACACCCCA
>JBAXXO010000086.1:0-12016 GCA_037127855.1 Alphaproteobacteria bacterium | reverse complement strand
TCTAACCCTCCGGCCTAACGCTTTCATTTTGGCTCAAATATTCATCTTTACCCCAGCAGCCCAAAGCTGCTGCGGGCGGGATAATGTGTAATAATCACTGTCCACCCAGACCCCCGCGATGCAAAATGTGTTCTTGGCATGATGGCTGTACGCAAATCCCAGCCGCTGCAACAGCCTGCGCGAGGCGGCGTTGCGCGGGTCGATGTCGGCCCAGACATGGTCAAACGGGTGGCTGGCAAAGATATGGTCCACCACCGCCCGCATCGCCTCATGGGCAAAACCCTGCCCCCAATAGTCGGGATGAAAGATGTAGCCGACCTCGGGCAGATCACCGCCTCCGGCCTTGCCGATCACCCGACCCTGATACTCCACCGCAAACTCGACCGACACCGCAGGGTCCCGCGCCACCGTGTCTGCAAGCCAGACCTTTGTCGTGGCCAGATCGGGATGTGGCGGTGTCGACCAGTATTGCATCGCCTCCACCCGCCCCAATATCGCATGGAAATCGTCCAGATCGGACATCTGCGCAGGCCTGAGCCGCAAGCGTTCGGTCAGCAGAATCATGGTCCCGGCACCAATTCCGTCACCCCCACCGCCCCCGCACGTGCCAGATCAGGGTCCAGCGACATCGGAATATACTCGCCCCGCCGCCACAACTCGCTCAGATCATCATAAAACCGCGACAGCGGATGCCCAGATTGCCCGGTGGCCGTGATGAACACCGACGAATCCGGATCGGCAAAGTCATAGACCCCGCGATAGCCGCCGCCATGCACGTTCTCATAAGGGTTGTCCCCCGTTCCCCGCGTCCGCCCCCGCATCAAGGTGTTGTCACCGCCACTGGTGCTTTGCCTAATGTTCACGAAATATCGCACGAAGGGAACCTGACCCAACACCGGGTGATCATGCGCCGCCTCATGCGCATCGCCCCAGCGCCAGCTTTCTATATTGGGGCCATACGTCTCATTCAGTCGCAGCAGGGCGTCGTCCAGCGCCATCCGCGCAATATCGGCGCAGGTCTCGACCGCCGCCGACTGCACCACATCACACCACACCCCCGCCCCATCGACATTTCGGAAAACGCGCGAGATGAAATCCGGCTCGACATGGGTGATCGCATCTTGCAGCGGCCCGATCTCATCGCGGCTCAAGCGGTCCTGCAAGGCCCGCAACCACGCCTCCGCGATCAGGGGCTCGGGCAGATGCTCGTTCTCTTCGCCATTCCACTTGGCCAGCAGCGCCAGCGCCTTTTGCCGCAACCGCGTGGGCGTGCCCTCGGCGGCGGTTTCGCCGGTAAACCACAGATCCGCTCCGATCAGCGGCAACAGGGTCCGCACCGTCGGGCTGACCGTATCCAGCTGCGCCTCGATGAAACTGTCGCGCGTATGCACCTCGCGGGTTTTCATCAGCGTCAGCCAGCGTTGAATGCGCTGCGTGTCGCCCCAGTCGAACGACACATGCTTGGGAAAGGCCCGGTCCACCGTCTTGTTGTTGGTATTGCCCAAAATCCCCGAGGCTGGATTGCGTATCACCGGATTGTCGGCATAGGGCAGCATCGCGGTCCAGCGGTTTCTGCCCTCCCAGCCGGGCGCGGGCATCCGCCCCTGTGTCACGTGACTGGCATCGCGTGCCGGCATCCGCCCGATCACTTGCAAAGCGATGTTGCTTTCATCCACCACCATCAGGTTCTGCGACGGCGCCACAAACCCTGCGCCCGCCGCAATGGCCTGATCAACCGAATGCGCCCGCATCAGCGCCAGCGCGGCCGAAATAGAGGTGTCTGCCCCGTCCAGCGCCGTCCACTCCAGCGCGGCCACCGTCCCCGCGGGCGTCACGGTGCCCAGATCATAGTGGCTGCCCGGCAGGATCGGCCCGCTCTCGCTCCAGCGTTGCGTGATCGTCACGGGGGGGGCATCCTTGACCGTAATGATCGTCCGCCGCGTCACAAAATCCTTCGGCCCCGCGGGCGTCATGTATTGCTCGGGGTTGTCGGGATTGACCTTTTCGATCACCACATCCTGATCGTCCAGATAGCTGCTGGTCAAACCCCAGCCCAGCGTTTCAGACCGCCCCAGCAACACCACCGGCACCCCCGGTATCGTGGCCCCGATCACATCGCCCGCTGCCAGATGCAGCCGCGCCAGATACCACAAGGTCGGCGCCGAAAAGCCCAGATGCGGGTCATTGGCCAGAATCGACCCGCCCGCCGCCGACCGGCTGGGCATCGCGGCCCAGGCATTCGACGCACCGGCAAAATCAGCTGAATGAAACGGCGACAACGGCTTGTCCAGTTCCGCCCTGCGCTGCGGTGCCTGCCCGCCGGTCACCCCCGGCATCACCTGCGAGTATTGCGGCAGCGCCGCAATCGCCACGCCCGGATCGTCGGGCAGAATGTCCCTCAGCCGGGCCGGCGACACGATCAGCGACATCTGGGCCCGCATCACCTCGCTGTCCAGATGCGACGACAGTTGCAGCGCCATCAGCTTGATGATCGCGATCGAGTCGGCAGGCGCCCAGGCATCAATCTGCGTGCTGAACAAGAAAAACTCGGGCGCGCCGCGACCCAGCGCCTGCTTGTTGACCTGTCCGATCCACGCGTTGACCCCGCGCGCATAGGACTCCAGTGCCGATTTTGTGGCTGCATCCTGCACCGCGACCGATGACAGCGCCAGCGTGTACAAGTCCAGGCGCCGCAGCAACTCATCCATTTTCAGCGTGCGCTGGCCAAAAATCTCGGACAAGCGGCCCTGCGCGGTTCGGCGCAGCATCGTCATCTGCCACAGCCTGTCTTGCGCATGGGCAAAGCCCAGCGCGAAAAAGGCGTCATCATCGTTCTCGGCAAAGATGTGTGGCACGTCATTGTTGTTGCGCACAATTTCCACCGGCCCAGCAATGCCAGCCAAGGCATAGCTTGCATTGTAATCGGGCAATGATCGCGACAGGAAATAGGAAAAGATCACCAAGGCCAGCAGACCAAGCCCGATCAGCCCGACAAAAAGCCGCAGAAGCCAGCGAAAGGCGGTCAGCATGGTTTGCCCTGTTCTTGACGTGCGCTGAGCCACCCCTTAGTCCATTGTTGCGGATGGGGCAATCTTTGGGGGGGGATTATGGCCAAACTGGCATTCCTGGGCTTGGGCGTGATGGGCTTTCCCATGGCGGGTCATCTGGCGGCGGCGGGCCATCAGGTCACTGTCTACAACCGCAATCCCGCCAAGGCGGCGGCGTGGCTAACCCAGCACGCCGGCACCTCGGCCCCGACCCCATGTCAGGCTGCAGCGGGGGCCGAATTCGTGTTGTCCTGCGTTGGCAATGATGATGATCTGCGCGCGGTCTGCCTTGGCCCCGACGGGGCCTTTGACGGCATGGCCTCTGGCACCGTGTTCATCGACCACACCACCGTCTCGGCCGAGGTTACACGCGAACTTGCCAGCATCGCCGCCGCTTCGGGTAAGGGCTTTGTAGATGCGCCCTTGTCGGGCGGACAGGCTGGGGCGCAAAATGCCGTACTGTCGATCATGTGCGGCGGCAGCGTGCAGGATTACGCCCGCGCCGAACCCGTGATGCAGACCTATGCCCGCATCTGCAAACGCCTTGGCGACAGCGGGGCGGGGCAGTTGGCCAAGATGATGAACCAGATCTGCATCGCCGGTCTGGTGCAGGGTCTGGCCGAGGCTCTGGCTTTTGGCGAGAAGGCCGGCATGGACGGCGCGGCAGTGGTCGAGGTCATCTCGCAAGGTGCTGCCGGCAGTTGGCAGATGGTCAATCGCCACAAGACCATGTTGGCCGACACATTTGATTTCGGCTTTGCGGTGGACTGGATGCGCAAGGATCTGGGGATTTGCCTTGCCACTGCGAACCAGATCGGCGCAAGCCTGCCCGTCACCGCCCTTGTCGATCAGTTCTACAAGGATGTGCAACGAATGGATGGCCACCGCAACGACACGTCCAGTCTGATCCGGCGCTTGCGATAGAGCGGATTGCGACAAAACCCAAAAAGTGAATTAACTTCGTAGCGCAAACATTTGATGTCAAACGATTTTGTAGGCTCTCATGCCTGGTAACCTTCGCATTTACGGGATGATGCGGCTGTATTTGACGCCGGACAATGTTGCCCCTGCGATCAGGCCCTGCTGACCGAAGATCAGGCCCACGACCGGGTCCAACTCGGTCGTATCGGTGCCGATGCTGGCCCCTTGATCTGGCGTCGCATAGCGCACATCCGCCCCCGCAGCCCAGCCATTGCCGCGCCGAAAATTGGTCAAGGCATCCTCTGTCATGAAGAACAAGGCATGCGCATATTGCTGCGCCCCGATCTGCAACCCGATGGTGGCCCGGGTCGCCGAATAGTAATCTACCGTGACCCCGTTGATCCGCAGCGCCCCCCGACCATAGCCGCCACCCACCCCAAAGCCGACCTCGGTCAACAAAGGCATGAACAAGATACCCTTGGCATTCGCCGCCAGATCCTTTGTGCCGGGATAGTTCGAGAACAGATAATCTCGCGTCGCATCGACCCTGGCATCAATCTCGGCCGCGGCATTGCTGTCGACCCCATTGCCAATCATCGCACCATCGCAGGCAGCCAGCACGACCGCCGCTGCACCGAACCCCAAGAAACTGCGCCGGGAAACCGCCATTTTTGTCACCTTTTTGCCTCGGACCGGGTTCTTTGACCCTTTGACACGAGTCTACCCGATCTGATCGGCGATGTCATGCCCGCCTGTCAGCGATGGCAAGCCTTTGCCCAAGTCCCGACCCTCAGGCCCGTCCAGCCCGGATCGCCCTTGCAGCGTCAAGCGCGAAATAGGTCAAAACGCCGTCACAACCCGCGCGGCGAAAGGCCATCAGGCTTTCCAGCATGGCCTTTTCACCGTCGATCCAGCCGCGCTCCGCAGCCCCCTTGATCATCGCATACTCGCCGCTGACCTGATAGGCGTAGGTCGGCGCGCCAAACGTGTCTTTGGCCCTGCGGATGATGTCGAGATAGGGCATGCCAGGCTTGACCATGACCATGTCAGCCCCCTCGGCCAGATCACGTTCGATCAGTCGCATGGCCTCGTCACTGTTGGCAGGGTTCATCTGGTAGGTTTTCTTGTCGCCCTTCAGCGCCCCCGATGCCCCGACAGCATCCCGGAACGGCCCGTAAAACGCCGACGCGTATTTCGCGGCATATGACATCAACACGACATCCTTGTGCCCCGCCACCTCTAACGCCTGCCGCAAGGCGCCGATCCTGCCATCCATCATGTCCGAAGGGCCGATGATATCCGCACCGGACTCGGCCTGCACCAAAGCCTGCCGCACCAGGGCCTCGAGCGTTTCGTCATTCAAGATCGTGCCATCCCGAACCAATCCGTCATGTCCGTTGGCGTTGTAAGGGTCCAAAGCCACATCCGTCATCACGGCAATTTCGGGCACCGCGGCCTTGATGGCGCGCACGGCGCGGTTGGTCAGATTGTCGGGGTTCCACGCCTCGGCGCAATCTTCGGTTTTCAGGGCAGGATCGGTGTAGGGAAACAAGCAGATCACCGGAATGCCCAGATGCGCCGCCTCCTCGGCAGCCTTGACGACCTGATCCACCGACAGTCGCGCCACGCCGGGCATCGACGCAATCGGCTCGCGCACCCCCTCACCATCCCGCATGAAAACCGGCCAGATCAGGTCACCGACAGACAGCGCGTTTTCCTGCGCCAAAGCCCGCAATGCGGGCGACGCGCGCAAACGGCGAAAACGTGCGACGGGAAATGGCGCAGAGATTGGGCGCATAGACGGGGTTCCTTCAACAGCGGGGGCTTGCAGCTTTGGCGTCTGCCTGCCATGGAAAGGCGTGGCGCTCAAGCCGTCTTGCATGCGGCTTGCTGTCATAATATCCCGTTGCACTCAAGGATGGAGACGCTTGCCGTGAACCTGTATCAGACGTTGTTCGATCTGATCGACATGCGGTCGTTTTCCAACCTGTGGTACTGGATTGTCTTGGCCGTCACGTGGTCCTCGGCCAGCCATTGGGTCTTGGGCGTTCCTTATGACATGATCGCAAGAGCCCGACGCGAGGGTGGGCAAGCCCTGACGGATCTTGAGACTCTGGTTGGAATCAACATCAACCGAATGCTGCATGCCTCACGCAACTATGCGCCGGTTCTGATCGGCAGCCTTTGTTTCCTGGTCACGGTTTTGGGGCTGCTGGGCTTTTGGTATCATGTCGAGTTCGCGCAGGCTGTCTTGTTTCTGTTGGTGCCGCTGATCATTCTGGGATATCTTTCCCTGCGGACGTCGTACAAGATTGAACTGGGTGGCGAGGCGGGCGACGCTCTTTTTCGGCGCCTTTCTCGGCACAGGATGAGCGTACAATTCCTCGGCATGGTGGCGATCTTTGTCACATCGCTGTTCGGAATGTGGGTTAACATACACCTTTCGTTGCCGGACTGGCATTTTGCGTTGCCGGACTGACCGTGGCGGATCGTATCCTGCTCGGTGGTGCCCCTGAGGGCTTTGACGCAAGCCTGCTGGCCAAAGAGGTCGCACGCGGACAATGCGTGATATTCGTCGCCCGCGACGATCGGCGGATGGAGGCGATGCGGGCGGCCTTGGTCGTGATGGCGCCGGGCCTGCCGATGCTGGAATTGCCTGCATGGGATTGTCTGCCCTATGACCGTGTGTCCCCCAACCCTGAACTCCTTGCGCGTCGGATGTCTACCTTGGCAGCACTGGCTGCGGGACTGACAAAGCCGGTTTTGCTGCTGACCACCATGAACAGTGCCACCCAGCGACTGCCGGCGCGAGAGGTCATGCAAGGGGCGTCATTTGTTGCAAAAGTCGGTGACCGGGTCGAAGATCACCGGCTGAAGCGATTTCTGTCCGGCATGGGGTTTTCGCCGGTTTCGACCGTGGCTGAACCAGGGGACTTCGCCTTGCGGGGCGGCATTGTCGACATCTTTCCGCCCGGACGCGGCGGGCCGGTGCGGCTGGACTTCTTTGGCGACGTGCTGGATGGGGCGCGGCGGTTTGATCCTGTGACCCAGAGGACCACGCAAAAGCTGGCCTCGGTCGAGTTCGCCCCGATGTCCGAGGTCATCTTGGATCAGGCCGCGATCACGCGCTTCCGTCAGAACTACAGGTCGGAATTTGGCACAGCAGGTTCGGTTGACCCGCTCTACGAGGCGGTCAGTGCAGGCCGCAAACATCAGGGGATGGAGCATTGGTTGCCGTATTTCCATGCCCGGCTGGAGACATTGTTCGACTATCTGCCACAGGCCTCGATCATGATGGATGATCAGGTCACCGCCGCGCGATTGTCGCGCTGGGAGGGGATCGCCGACCAATATGACGCGCGGCATGAGGCATTGACGGCAAAGGGGCGGCTGGACACTGTTTACAAACCCTGCGCCCCGGACCTGTTGTATCTGGACGACGCGGCATGGCAGACGGCGGTCCGTGATCACCGTGTGGTTCAACTGTCGCCCTTGCCGCAATCACCAGGGCCCGGGGTTCTGGATGCGTCGGGCCGAATCGGTCGCAATTTCCTGCCCGAGCGGCAGCAGGAAAGCATCAGCCTGTTTGAGGCCCTGGCCAATCATCTGCGCGACCTGATGCGCGAGCGGCAGGTCGTCATCGCCTCGTGGTCCGAAGGGTCACGCGAGCGGCTTTCGGGGTTGTTGCAGGATCAGGGCCTGCGAGGGGCGACCGAGGTCAAGGATTTCCGCGATGTGCCCGAGGGGCGCGGTGGCCTGTTCTTGATGATATGGGCCTTGGATGCCGGATTCACGGCACCCGGCCTGGCAGTGCTGTCCGAACAGGACATTATGGGCGACCGACTGGTGGCCAAACCCCGCCGCAGGCGCAAGGCTGACAACTTCCTGCGTGAGGTTGATACCCTGACCCAAGGCGATCTGGTCGTACATGTCGAGCATGGCGTCGGGCGCTATTTGGGGTTGGAGGTGATCACGGCGTTGGGGGCCCCGCATGATTGTGTGGCACTGGAATATGCCGAAAATGCCAAGCTGTATCTGCCGGTCGAAAACATCGAATTGCTCAGCCGTTATGGCCATGAGGATGGTTTGCTGGACCGCTTGGGTGGCGGCGCTTGGCAGGCCAAAAAGGCCAAACTGAAGCAACGTATCCGCGAGATTGCCGACAAGCTGATGCGGGTGGCGGCAGAACGGGCGCTGCGACATGCCCCCATTCTGGAGGCGCCGCATGCGATCTGGGAGGCTTTTGCCGCCCGCTTTCCCTATCAGGAAACCGAAGACCAGATGTCGGCGATTGCGGATGTGGTGGCCGATCTGGAAAAGGGCAGCCCGATGGACCGTCTGGTGGTCGGCGACGTGGGCTTTGGCAAGACCGAGGTGGCGATGCGGGCCGCCTTTGTGACGGCCATGTCGGGTATGCAGGTCGCGGTGATCTGCCCCACGACATTGCTGGCCCGCCAGCATTATCGCAGTTTTGCCGAACGTTTCAGGGGGTTTCCGGTGTCTGTGCGAACGCTCAGCCGCTTTGTCAGCCACAAGGATGCCAACGCGACCCGCGAGGCGATGGCGACGGGCGCAGTCGACATCGTCGTGGGCACGCATGCGTTGCTGGCCAAGGCGATCCGGTTCAAGAATCTGGGCCTGATGGTCATCGACGAAGAACAGCATTTCGGGGTGGGCCACAAAGAGCGGCTGAAAGAGATGCGGTCCGAGGTTCACGTTCTGACCCTGACCGCCACGCCGATCCCGCGTACCTTGCAGCTTTCACTGACCGGAGTGCGCGATCTGTCCATCATTGCCACACCGCCGGTGGACCGGTTGGCGATCCGGACCTATTTGTCCGAGTTTGACACGATCACCATTCGCGAAGCCTTGCTGCGCGAGCATTACCGTGGCGGCCAAAGCTTTTATGTGGTGCCGCGGATCAGCGATCTGTCTGAAATTGAGGATTTTCTGAAATCCCATGTTCCCGAAGTGACCTTTGTCGTGGCACATGGCCAGATGGCTGCGGGAGAGTTGGATGACCGGATGAACCAGTTCTATGATGGCAAATACGACGTTCTGCTGGCCACCACGATTGTGGAAAGTGGCTTGGATATCCCGACCGCCAATACGATGATCATTCACCGGGCCGACATGTTCGGGCTGTCCCAACTGTATCAGATCCGGGGCCGGGTTGGGCGGGCAAAGACGCGGGCCTATTGCTATCTGACCACCAAGCCCCGGTCACCGCTGACGCCGCAAGCAGCCAAGCGCCTGCGTTTGTTGGGATCCTTGGACAATCTGGGTGCGGGGTTCAATCTGGCCAGTCACGATCTGGACCTTCGCGGCGCGGGCAATCTGCTGGGTGAAGAGCAGTCGGGCCATGTCAAGGAAGTGGGTTACGAACTGTATCAGGCCATGCTGGAAGACACGATTTCCAAGATAAAGTCGGGCGAATTGCAGGGGCTTTCCTCGGTCGATGATCAATGGGCACCACAGATCAATCTTGGTGTACCCGTGATGATACCCGAGGCATTCATCCCGGATCTGGACATCCGCCTGGGTCTTTATCGCCGGCTGTCCAGCCTTGCCACGAAGGTCGAATTGGAGGGGTTTGCGGCAGAACTGATCGACAGGTTCGGCGCATTGCCCAAAGAGGTCAACACCTTGATGGTGATCGTCCGGATCAAGGCGTTGTGCAAGAAAGCGGGGATCTCGCGGCTGGATGTGGGACCAAAGGGGGCGACCGTGCAGTTTCATCAAGACAAATTCGCCAATCCTGCCGGTCTGGTGGAGTTTGTGAAAGCCCAAGGTCCGGCGGCGCGGATTGCGGGCAACAAGATCATATTGACGGGCGAAATGAAGTCTGAAGCCGACCGTGTCAAAGGTGCATTCAATGTCGCCCGAGATCTGGCGGAAAAAATTGTGAAACCGGGCAAGTCCTGATCTGTCGCGTTGGACCGACTTCCTAGAAACTGCCTGGTTTGCGACGGACTTGATAGGTTTTCGCCCTATCCGCCTGCTTTCAGACTCCGACCCTTTTTTCGCGTGTCACGGTGGGGCATTTTCGCGTTGTTGCGCGTCGGGTATGCGTATCAGTTGTATCAAGCCAAGCGACAGTACCGAAAACACCGAAACCCCGATCAGCAAAGGGATCTGCGTGCCATTGAAGGCCAGACCCACTGGCACGGCGATCACCACGGATGCAACAATCGACACCGCGCTGATGACCGATGCCGCAAAGCCGGCAATATGGCCCATATCCTCCATCGCGAGCGCGTTCAGGTTGCCCATCGACAGACCCATCATGGCAAAGATGCCGATAGACCAAAGGATATGAGAAAAGATAACGGCACTTTCGGGCAGCACCCCGGTGAGGTTCAGGACAAGCACGGTCAGTGTCAGGGCAACTTGCGCCGTGTAGGTCGCGACCAAAACCCTGCGCATTCCGTGTTTCACCACGGTCTGGCTGTTTACGAAACTGCCGCTGATCGAACAAAGTGCAATGAAGGCGAACCATATGGGAAAGGTCTCAGCCCGGTGGAAACGCTGTTCGAAGATGGACTGCTGCGACGATAAAAGCGCTAAAAGACAGGCCGAGGTCAGCGCCTGACAGGCGATCGAGATCACTGACGTGTGGTGGTGCAGCAATTCGCGGCCCGCCTTCAGCAAAAGTGACAGGTTCAGGGGGCGGCGGGCGGCAACGGGCAGCGTTTCGGGTTGGCGGATGGTCACCCAAGTCTGGATCAGAACAGTAAACACAATGAAAGCAATGAAGATCAGTCGCCACGATCCAAGATGCAGCACCGCTTGGCCCAAAAGTGGCGCTACTGCGGGAACCAGAGAAAAGACCATCATCACAAAAGACACGATGCGGGCCATGTCGCGACCCTTGAACATGTCGCGGATCATCGCCATGCCAACGGCGCGAGGACCACTTGCGCCCAGACCTTGCAAGAAGCGGGCAAGCAACAGCATTTCCAGAGAATGGGCCAGCGTGCAAACAAACGCACCCACAAGATAGATCGCCGCACAGCCCAGCAGGCTGGACTTGCGCCCGATGGCATCGGAAACTGGACCCGCAATCAAGGTTCCGCACCCCAGGCCAGCAAAGAACACCGAAACGACCAACTGGGCCTTGTTCATGTTGTCCGGGGTCAACTCGGCTGCGATTGCGGGC
The DNA here is from genome assembly GCA_037127855.1 of Alphaproteobacteria bacterium. GTDB lineage: Bacteria > Pseudomonadota > Alphaproteobacteria > Rhodobacterales > Rhodobacteraceae > Stagnihabitans. The sequence continues at coordinate 889 of JBAXXO010000086.1, read as the reverse complement.
AAAGCCGGCAACATGGCATCGATCGACAAAGCGGTAGATGCGAACATCATGGCCATCATGGCCACGAACTCGCGTTGTGACAGCCTTTGGGGCAATGACATGCAATAAACCCTATGCGGAAGAATTGGACATCATCTCGACGATTGCCTTGCCCCACATTTCCGGGGGTTGTGCGCCCGAGACGACGTAGGTGTTGGCGATGACAAAGGTTGGAACGGCCGCGATGCCTCGTTCACGGGCATGAGATTCCCGGGTGCGAATTTCGGCCATGTCGGCGTCCGAGGCGAGCAGGCGTTCAATGACGGGCCGGTCCATGCCGAGTCCCGCTGCGATGTCGGCAAGAACGCCAAGATTGCCGATGTCACGCCCTTCGACCCAATAGGCGCGCATCAGTGCGGAAGCAGCCGGGGTCTGGCACCCCTCAAGCCCGGCCCAATGAAGGATGCGGTGGGCATTCATGGTGTTGGGGATGCGCTTGGGGGTATCGGGGTCCATCTGAACGTCACTGTGACGCGCGATGTCGCGAAAGCGCTGGTGAATGGCGTCCAACTGGTGTTGTGAACCGAACCGTTGCAGCAGGTAGCTTTGCTTGTCGACCCCTTCTGGGGGCATGTCGGGGTTCAACTGGAACGGATGCCATTGAACGGCAAAGGGATGATCGGGATGCGCCTCAAGCGCGCGGTCCAGATTGGCTTTGCCAAGGTAACACCACGGACAAACCGGGTCAGAGAAGATGTCGAGGCTGGTCATCGGGATGGTCCTGAATTGCGCCGAACGGTCAGGAAGGTGAGTATTTGGGCCAGTATGAAGGTATCTGAGTCACGTTGCGCGGGGTTGCGGTCGCATGGCAAGCCAGATGAGCGCGCCACCGGCCAAGGCAAGAAACGGC
>JBAXXO010000085.1:0-12026 GCA_037127855.1 Alphaproteobacteria bacterium | reverse complement strand
AGGGGATAGTCCAGCCATGCCGAGCCCCCGCCAAACCCTGCAAAAACTGAATCACGCCCGCAATCCGGTGGCCAGCCCGCGCGAACATGCTTGGGCGGCTGTTGAGGTTCGAGGATTCCGAAATCAGGCATCGAGTGACGAAAGGTTGCCAAATGGGAGGCAACCTTGATCCGCATGACACTGATGGTTGCCCGATGGAAACTCATGGCCCCGCACTGTCTTGGTAGGGAATGTGACCCCGGTCGCACCGGAGCTAACCCTCGGTTGTTCGTGAAGGCCGTGCTGTGGACAGCGCGCAAAGGTTGCCATTGGCGCGACCTTCCGGTGGAATCCGGTGGCTGGAACACGGTCTTCAAACGCTTGCGCAGATGGGTCAAGGCGGATGCATTTTTCGTATGTTCAGGGCATTAGCCGAGGACGCCGACTTCGAATACACCATGATCGACGGCACCATCACCAAAGTTCACCGCCATGGACAGGGCGCAAAAGGGGGACTCAAAGCCAGGTCATCGGGCGTTCTCGCGGCGGCATGACCAGCAAGACCATGGCATTGACGGATGCTTTGGGCAACCTGATCGACTTCCGCCTTCTTCCGGGCCAGGCCCACGATTTGCGCGGCACGGCGGCGCTGATCGACGGTCTGTCTTGCGGCCACCTTCTCGCAGACCGCGACTTTGACGCCAACTGGCTGCGCAAAGCCGTGTCCGAGGCCAAGAACGAGGCGGTCATCCCGCCCAAATCCAACCGCAGGTTTCGCGCCGTGTTCAACCAGGAAACCTGCGAATGGCGGCACCTGATCGACTTGGGTCGCCAAGATGATCCACTGGAGCATTTCGCCTCCTCATCCTCCAAAAGATCAAGGAATACACAGGTATCGCCACCCGCTTTTGCAAAACGGACACAAGCTACACCGCTCTCACCTCCCTCGCCGCTACCGTCATCCGATCGAGATGAACGTCAACAGACCCTAGTGGGCCGGATTATAATTCACCGCCGGCAACACCAGCCTGCGCCCCAGCAACGCCGCCAGCAGCCGCACCTGGTTGCACCGCGCATGAAGCTAATGGTCGCGCAGGATCACACTGTCAACCGCTGCGCCGCAGTTGCAGCGGCCCGGTCAACATCACATCGACCCCGTCACCGCACTGCGACAAGACCGCGGCCAGCGGCCCCCGACCGCGCAACCCACATGCCAAAGGGGGCTGTCCGACCTAGCGAGGGATACGGAATTCTTCGCCGACATCCGTCCTGCATCCTGCTTGGCCTTGTCACATCCCCAAGTTAGCGACCTATCCCTTGAAACCCTACCCAGCCCTGACATAACCTCGATCCCATGACCCGAAGATGACCCAAAACAAGGCGGAGGCCGCATGTGCAAGGACTGCAACCACACTATCCACGGCGCACAACATCATTTCGGCTGGGACAACAGCCTTGCCCCCGCCTTGCGCGCCGAACCGGGTGCGACGATTCTGTTCCACTGCCGCGACAGTTCCGCCGGTCAGATCACCGCAGCCTCCACCGTAGCCGAGGTTGCAAGCCTCGACTTCTCGCGCGTCAACCCGGTCTCGGGGCCGGTTTACGTCGAAGGTGCCGAACCCGGTGACGCGCTCAAGATCACCATCGACGGCTTTACCCCCTCGGGCTGGGGTTGGACCGCGAACATTCCCGGCTTTGGCCTGCTGGCCGATCAGTTTCCCGACCCCGCACTGCACATCTGGACCTACGACTCCGCCACCCTCGCGCCGTCGCTTTTCGGCAGTCATGCCCGCGTGCCCCTGAAACCCTTTGCCGGCACCATCGGCTGCGCCCCAGCGTCACCCGGCTTGCATTCCGTCGTGCCGCCCCGCCGCGTCGGGGGCAATCTCGACATCCGCGACCTTTCCGCGGGCACTACCCTTTACCTTCCAATCGAAGTCGCAGGCGCGCTGTTCTCGGTTGGCGATACCCATGCCGCCCAGGGCGATGGCGAGGTCTGCGGCACCGCCATCGAAAGCCCGATGGATGTGACCCTGACTCTCGACCTGATCAAAGGCGCGCACTTGAAAACGCCGCGCTTTACCACGCCCGGCCCGGTCACCCGGCATCTGGACGCCAAGGGATACGAGGTCACAACCGGCATCGGGCCCGACCTGATGTCTGGCGCCCGCGACGCCGTGTCGAACATGATCGACCTGCTCTGCGCCACCCATGGCCTCAGCCCGGTCGACGCCTACATGCTGGTCTCGACCTGCGGCGACCTGCGGATATCCGAGATTGTCGATATACCCAATTGGGTCGTCAGCTTTTACTTCCCGCGCTGTGTGTTTGAATAGAACCGATGAACAAGCAGGCAGCAATCTGCGCTCAGGCGCAGTTTCTTGGCCCCAAAATGTCAGAAATCAGTTGACTATGATGAAACACGGGCCCCCTCTGCCTCCTTTAGAAAGCGAGGATGTCATGAACCAAACCGAAGGCCGCGCCCGTTTTGGGGCCTATGAGACTTGGTATCGGATCACCGGCGATCTGAACACCGGCAAGACGCCGATCTTTTTGCTGCATGGTGGCCCCGGCGCGGCGCACAACTATCTGGACAGCTATAAACTGCTCGCCAATGATGGCCGCCCGGTAATCCATTACGACCAGATCGGCTGTGGCAACTCGACCCATCTGCCCGAAAAGGGCGGTGACTACTGGACCCCGCAACTTTTCGTGGACGAGTTGGAAAACCTGATCGACCATTTGGGTCAACGCGCCGGTTTTCACGTGCTGGGCCAAAGCTGGGGTGGCATGCTGGGCGCCGAATATGGCCTGCGCCGGCCCAAGGGTCTGAAATCGCTGGTGATCGCCAATTCACCCGCCTCGATGGCTCTGTGGACCTCCGAGGCGATGCGCCAACGGTCCTTGATGCCGCAAGACATTCAAGACGCCCTGAACACCTGCGAGGCGTCAGGCGATTACGACAACCCCAGCTACAAGGCCGCCACCGACTGGGTCTATGCCCGCCACGTCTGCCGCGTCGTTCCGAACCCGCCCGAGGTGGTAGCCAGCTTTACGCAATTGGCTGCCGACCCGACCGTCTACCACACCATGAACGGCCCGAACGAATTCTTTGTCGTGGGCACGCTGAAAAATTGGGATATCACGCCCGAACTGCATAAAATCAACGTGCCCACCCTGTTGATATCGGGCCGCCATGACGAGGCGACACCCGCGACCGTCCAACCCTACAAAGACTTGATCAAGGGTGCGTCCTGGATGATCTTTGAAGACAGCAGCCACATGCCGCATGTCGAAGAAACCGCGTTCTGCATGGGCGTGGTCGGCGGTTTTCTGAACGCGCAGGACCGAACACAACACATCAACCCGGAGAAACACATGAAGAAATTGCTGTTTGCCACCGCCGCGGCTGCGCTGCTTGGGATCACACCCGCGTTGGCCGAATACAAATCCGAGCATCGCGGTGGCACGATGCGCCTGGTCGCCCGTTCCGCTGGCGGTACGGTTGACCCCCATATCAACTATACATTGCAATATTGGCAGCTGTATCAAAGCCTGTATGACGGTCTTGTCGCCTTCAAGAAGGCCGCCGGCGCCGAGGGTTTCAACAAGGTTCCCGATTTGGCCGAGGCGATCCCTGTGCCCACCAATGACGGCAAGACCTATGTGTTCAAACTGCGCCCGGGCATCAAGTTCTCCAACGGTCAGGACCTGACGGTGAAGGACGTTGTCGCCTCGTTCCAGCGCATCTTCAAGGTCTCCAGCCCGACCGCGGGCGGCTTTTATTCCGTGATCGTCGGCGCGGACAAATGCCTTGCCGAACCCGCGACCTGCACCCTCGCAGGCGGAGTTGTGGCGGATGAGGGGCTTGGGACCATCACCATCAACTTGACCCGCCCCGATGCCGAATTCTTTGACAAGCTGGCCTTGCCCCATGCGGCCATCCTGCCCGCCGATACGCCTGCACAAGATGTGGGCTCCAGCCCCATCCCCGGCACCGGCGCCTATTTCATCTCGGCCTATGATCCCAACAAGGGCATGACGATCGAACGTAACCCCAATTTCAAGGTCTGGTCCGAAGAGGCGCAGCCCGACGGTTATCCCGACGTCGTGCAATATGATTTCGGCCTGACCGACGAGGCCGAAGTGACTGCTGTGATGAACGGCGAGGCCGACTGGATGTTCGACCAGCCGCCGACCGACCGTCTGGGCGAGATTGGCACCACGTACAAGGATCAGGTCTATCTAAACACTCTGACTGCCTGGTGGTATGCGCCGATGAACACCAACATCGCGCCCTTCAACAACGAAAAGGCGCGGCAGGCGGTGAACTTCGCGCTTGACCGCAACGCGCTGGTCAACCTGTTCGGGGGCCCGGTTCTTGCCAGCCCGATCTGTCAGGTTCTGCCCCCGGGCTTTCCCGGACATGTGCCCTACTGCCCCTATACCAAGGACCCCGGCGAAAAGTGGTCGGCCCCTGATCTGGACAAGGCGAGGGCCCTGGTTGAAGAAAGCGGCACGAAGGGCCAGAAAGTCACGATCATTGCCGAGGACAATGCCGTGTCCAAGGCCATCGGCACCTACATGCAATCGGTGCTGACCGATATCGGCTATGACGCGGATGTGAAACCGATCTCGTCCAACATCCAGTTCACCTATATCCAGAACACCAACAACAACGTCCAGATCAGCATTACCCAATGGTATCAGGATTATCCGGCGGCTTCCGACTTTTTGAACATCCTGTTCGGTTGCGCCTCCTTCAGCCCCGGCTCTGACAGTTCGATCAACATCGCAGGCTTCTGCGACAAAGACATTCAGGCCAAGATGGACGCGGCCCTGCTGCAAGGCGTGACCGATCCCGAAGGTGCCAACAAGGTCTGGGCCGAGGTCGACCGTGCCGTGACCGACAAGGCGCCAATGGCGGCCCTGTTCACGCCCCGACATATCGACTTTGTGTCCAAGCGGCTGGGCAACTTCCAGTTCAACAACCAGTTCTACTGGATGGTCACGCAGTCTTGGGTCCAGTAGCTTGTCGCAAGTTACCCTCAGCCGTGGCCCATGGGCCACGGCATTTCACCGTCTGAAACGCGACACGACGGCCATGGTCGCCTTTGCCGTCTTTGCGCTAGTCGTGGTCTTTTGCCTGCTGGCACCCTTCTATGCGGCTTGGGCAGGGGTCAACCCGTTCAAATCGACACTCGACGCCGTGATCACGCTGAATGGCCAATCCCAACCGGTCATGGAACTGCCGACCACGGGCCTAGCACTTGGCTACACGCCCATCGGCCCGACATGGCAACTGGGCAATTACTTTCTGGGTGCAGACAATCAGGGCCGTGACGTGATGGCCAGATTGCTTTATGGAGGGCGGAACTCATTCGCCATCGCGGGGGCGGCGACCGCCTTCACGCTGCTGTTCGCCACCGTTCTTGGCCTTGCAGCGGGTTTTTTTGGTGGCCTGACCGATACCGTCATTTCGCGCATCCTTGATGTGCTATGGGCCTTCCCGGTCTACCTGCTGGCGATATCGCTGTCGATCGTGCTGATCACCCAGGGCATTTCAATCGGCCCCTGGGTCATCGATTCGGGTTCACTGTTGCTGCCGATATTCATCATCGGAGTGATCTATATTCCCTATGTCGCACGCCCCATCCGCGGTCAGGTCATGTCACTGCGTCAATCCGACTTTGTTCTCGCCGCCATAGGCCTTGGCGCGCCTTCCTCGCGCATCCTGTTCAAGGATATCCTGCCAAATGTCGCCACAACCCTGATCGTCTTCATCCCGATCATGATGGCTCTGAACATGCTGACCGAGTCTGCTCTGTCCTTTCTGTCGATCGGTGTCCAGCCCCCCGATGCCTCGTGGGGCACCATCATTCAGGACGGTCAAGGCCTGCTGTACACCCGCCCCGCCGTGGCACTGGCACCCGGCATCATGATCGTAATCTCCGTGCTGTCGCTGAACGTGTTCGGCGACGGCCTGCGCGATGCGCTGGACCCAAGATCCAAAATCAAACTGAGGCGCGGCTGATGGTCTTCGCAATCGGCCAACGCATCGGCCAGATGCTGTTCGTGATGACCGGCATTTCACTGCTGGTCTTTCTGATCTTCTTCGGAACGCCCGGCGTCGATCCCGCGGCCCGCATCGCCGTCCGCAATGCCTCGCCCGAGGTGCTGCAAGCTGTGCGCGTCAGCTTTGGCTTCGACCAGCCGTTTTATGTCCAATACCTGACCATGATGAAGAAAATTTTCGTAACCGGTGACCTGACCTCGTTCGTCAACCGCGGTTGGAAGGTCGTCCCCGCAGTGCTCGACACCATCCCCGTCACCCTGTCGCTGGTGCTGGGGGCGGCTGTGTTATGGGTGGTGTTCAGCCTGATCATCGGCATCACCGCCGCAGCATTTCGTGACACATCGATCGACAAGCTGCTGATGATCCTTGGCCTGATCGGCATTTCCATGCCTGTCTATTGGCTGGGCGAGGTGATGAACCTGATCACACAAAGCCGCTTTCACGACTCTTGGCTGTTCTCTTGGGTGCCTCCCTTGGGCTACAAGAACCTGCTCGATGACCCCAAGGGTTGGTTCCTGACCCTGATCATCCCTTGGCTGACCCTGTCGATACTTTACATTGGCCTTTACGGTCGCATCCTGCGTGCCAGCATCACCGAGGCGCTGCAAGAAGATTACATCCGCACCGCCCGCGCCAAGGGCCTGTCCGAAACACGGATCCTGCTGCGCCATGCGCTGCGGACGTCGCTGATCAGCTTTGTTACCCTGTTCGGACTAGACTTCGGTGCCCTGGTCGGCGGCTCGGCGCTGCTGACCGAGGTGGTCTTTGGCCTGCAAGGTGTTGGCAAGCTGACCTATGACGCGCTGCAGAACCTCGATCTGCCCGTCATCATGACCACGGTCCTGTATGCCAGTTTCTTTGTTGTTCTGGCGAATACGCTCGTCGACGTCATTTACATCCTGCTTGACCCAAGGGTGCGCACATCATGATCTTGCAGGTGCGCGACCTGCGCGTGTCCTTCCGCAGCGAACGCGGTTTGGTGCGGGTGCTGGACGGTGTCTCATTTGACGTCGCCGCGGGCGAGGTGCTGGGCATTGTCGGCGAAAGCGGCTCGGGCAAAACCATGACCGTGCTGGCCGTCATGGGCCTGATCACCGACCCCAATGCGATCATCGAAGGCTCGATCAGATATCGCGGCAGCGAACTGGTCGGCCTGCCGTCGCGTGATATGCGCAAACTGCGCGGGCGCGAAATTGCCATGATCTTTCAAGACCCCATGACGGCCCTGACCCCGGTCTACACCATCGGCTGGCAGATCGCCGAACAGATCCTGACCCACCAAAAAGTCTCCAAGGCGGCGGCATGGACTCGCGCCATTGACCTGCTGGAAGAGGTCGGCATCCCCCGCCCGGCCGAGGCTGTGCATCGCTACCCCCACCAATTGTCGGGCGGTATGCGCCAGCGCGCCGTGATCGCCATGGCGCTGACCTGCAACCCCGCCCTTCTGATCGCGGACGAGCCGACGACCGCGCTGGATGTCACGGTTCAAGCGCAGATCCTTGATCTTCTGCGCCGATTGCGTGAAAAGCACGGCTCTGCCATCATTTTCATCACCCATGACCTAGGCGTCATGGCCGAACTCGCCGACCGCATCATGGTGATGTATGCTGGCCGGGTTGTGGAAAGCGCCGTCCGCAATGCCTTGTTCGCCGCACCGCGCCACCCCTATACCAACGCCCTCCTGGCCTCGATTCCGCCGCTCGACGGGCCACGCCCGCACCGACTGCAATCCATCGGCGGCGCCCCGCCCAGCCTGCTGGCCTTGCCGGCAGGTTGCGCCTTTGGCCCGCGCTGCCCCCTCCACCATCCCGCTTGCGACGCCGCCAAGCCGGTCCTTACCGGCACGACCCACGCCGCCGCCTGCATCCTGAGTGCCCCATGACCCCGCTTTATGACATTGCCCACCTGTCCAAACAGTTCCGCATAGGCTCGCGTTTTTCGCGGGCTGGCCTGCGCGTGGTGCAGGCCGTCGATGACGTCACACTCAAGGTCATGCCGGGCGAAACCCTTGGCCTCGTCGGCGAAAGCGGTTGCGGCAAATCCACGCTCGGGCGCTGCCTGTCACGCCTTTACGACATCTCCGCCGGCAAACTGGTGTTTGATGGCACCGACATATCCACCTTGCCCCCCCGCGCCCTGCGGCCGCTGCGCCAAAAGATCCAGATGGTGTTTCAAGACCCCTATGCCAGCCTGAATCCCCGTCGCCGTGTGCAAGACCTGATTGCTGAACCGTTGCGCATCCACCTGTCGCTGCCCAAGTCCGAGGTCGTCTCGCGCGTGGCCCATCTGCTGGACCAGGTCGGCCTGTCGCCTGATCATGCCCAACGCTACCCGCACGAATTCTCGGGCGGCCAGCGCCAACGCATCGGCATCGCCCGCGCCATCGCATTAGAGCCGAAACTGGTCATCCTCGATGAACCGGTCTCGGCGCTTGATGTGTCGGTGCAGGCCCAGATCGTCAACCTGCTGGCCGATCTGCAAGACCGACTGAACCTGACCTATGTCTTTGTGGCCCATGACCTGTCGGTCGTGAGGCAGGTTTCGACCCGTATCGCCGTGATGTATCTGGGCTCGATCGTCGAACTGGGTCAGGCTGACGCCATCTTTGCCACCCCCGCCCATCCCTACACCAATGCCCTGATTTCCGCCGCGCCCAATGCCCACAACGCAAGCAGCATCCGGCGGCGCATCATGCTGACCGGCGACGTTCCCAGCCCGATCTCACCCCCCAATGGCTGCCGTTTTCACCCTCGCTGCCCCACAGCCCAAGACCGCTGCCGCACCGACCGCCCCGCCTTGGTGCCCTTGACAGATGGCCGCTCAGTCGCATGCCACTTCCCCGTGACGACCTGACCCATGAAACCGATCGCGATTTCGCAAGACGAAATCGCTTGCCAAATCGCGCCATTGGCGAAACCCTAGCCCTATGACCCAATCCCCCCGCCTCCAACTGCGCCTCTATTTCGGCACCGCCATGTTTGGCCCCGGCAAGGCGCGCATGCTGGAACTTATCCGCGACCATGGCTCAATCTCCGCCGCAGGCCGCGCCATGCAGATGAGCTACAAACGCGCCTGGAGCCTGGTCGAAGAGATGAACGCCATGTCCCACACACCCCTCGTTGACTCCGCAAGAGGTGGCCCGGGTGGTGGCGGCGCGACCGTCACGCCAACCGGCCTCGCAGCCCTGCACCACTATCGCGCGATCGAGGCTCTGACCGCATCCGCTGCCGGGTCCGACCTCGCCGCCCTCAAAGCCCTTTTCACCCCCGATATTCCCGCCAGGAAATAGCGCTTGCCGAATCCACAACCCCTGTTATGTTCATCCAAACATATCGCTCAAAGGGACCATCATGCGCCACATCCTGCTCTCAATGACCCTGATGCTTGCCACCTGCCTGACCGCCGCCGCTGCCGATCTGACCGTCTTTGCGGCGTCCAGCCTGAAAACCGCCTTGGACCAGATCGCGACGGATTGGCAGGCCAGCACCGGCAACTCCGTGGCAATCTCTTATGACAGTTCCGCCAAACTGGCCAAACAGATCGAACAGGGCGCCCCGGCCGATCTTTTCATATCGGCCTCCGCCGCCTGGATGGACACGCTGTCGGAAGGCAAACTGATCAACGACACGACCCGCCGCGACATAATCGCCAACAGCCTGATCCTGATCGCGGCAGGCAAGGTTGGCGCGCAAACCATCAGCCCCAGCCTGGACCTGGCAGGTCTGCTGCAGGGCGGCAAGCTTTCCATGGGTCAGATCGACTCGGTGCCCGCCGGTCAATATGGCAAAGAGGCGCTCGACACGCTCGGCCTCTGGCCCTCGGTCGCAGGCAATGTCGTCCAGTCCGACAATGCCCGCGCTGCCCTGGCACTGGTCGTGACCGCCGAGGCACCTTTCGGGATCGTCTACGCTTCTGACGCCGTAGCCGCCGGCGACGCCATCTCCGTCGTAGGCACCTTTCCAGCCAGCAGCCACAAACCCATCACCTACCCCGCCGCCCTTACCAAAACGGCCCAGCCAGAGGCACAAGCCCTGCTCGACGCCCTGATGGCCCCGGATGCACAACACGCGTTCAAGGCGCAGGGCTTTACCTTGCTGAACTAGGTCGTGGCCGCGCTGTCTCCTCAGGAATGGCAGGCCATCATCCTGTCGCTGCGTGTCTCGCTCTGGGCGACGGCGCTCAGTCTGCCGCTGGGCATCTGGGTCGCCCATCTGCTGGCCCGGCGGAACTTTCCCGGCAAGGCCCTGCTGAACGTCCTTGTCCATCTGCCCTTGATCCTGCCCCCGGTCGTCACGGGTTACCTTCTATTGCTGACCTTCGGCCGCAAGGGTTTCATCGGCCATTATCTCGACCATGTCGGCATCGTTCTTGCGTTCAACTGGACCGGCGCGGTGCTCGCCGCAGCCGTCATGGCCTTTCCCCTGATGGTCCGCGCCATCCGCTTGGGCTTTGACTCCGTCGATCCCAAACTGGAACAGGCCGCCGCCACCCTCGGCGCCCCGCCGCTTTGGGTTCTTGCCACCGTCACCCTGCCGCTGATCCTGCCGGCGATCATTGCGGGCGCTGTCCTCGCCTTCGCAAAGGCCATGGGCGAGTTCGGCGCCACAATAACCTTTGTGGCAAACATCCCCGGACAGACCCAAACCCTGCCCTCCGCGATCTACGCATTCCTGCAAGTGCCCGGTGGCGACCCGCAGGCTTTTCGCCTTGTCGCCATCTCCACAACCCTCTCCATGTGTGCGCTCCTGGTCTCCGAACTGTTCGCCCGCCATGTGCAACAGCGGATCAGCGGCCTATGACCCTTTCTGTCACGCTGCAGCACCGCTTCCCCGGCTTTGCGCTGGACCTCGCCTTTGACGCCCCTTCGGGCATCACCGCCCTGTTCGGCCGCTCGGGTTCGGGCAAAACCACCGTCGTCAATGCCGTGGCGGGCCTGCTGCGCCCCGATGCCGGCCGAATCGTGGCGGCGGGCACCATCCTGTTTGACAGCAAGATCAACCTCCCCCCCCACCGCCGCCGCCTCGGCTATGTCTTTCAAGAGCCGCGCCTGTTCCCCCATCTGACCGTCAGGGCCAACCTGACCTATGCTGCGCGCTTTGCCGCAGGCTCTGGCGATTTCGACGATATCGTCACCCTCCTTGCCCTTGCCCCCCTGCTTTCCCGCCACCCCGCAGCCCTGTCCGGCGGCGAGAAACAACGCGTCGCCATCGGTCGCGCCCTCCTGTCCAAGCCTCGGCTTCTATTGATGGATGAACCGCTCTCCGCCCTCGATGCGCCCCGCAAGGCCGAGATCCTGCCCTATATCGAAGCCCTGCGCGACCGTGCCATCCCCATCCTCTATGTCAGCCATGCGGTCCCGGAAATCGCCCGCCTTGCAGATCACGTGGTGGTGCTGGATCAGGGCCGCATCCTGCACCAAGGCCCGGTGTCGCAGGTCTTTTCCGACCCCGTCCTCGCCCCCCATCTCGGGCTGCGCGCGGCAGGCTCCGTGATCCAGGCTCGCTTCACCGCTCAGGACTCCGACGGTCTGTCGCGCCTCGAAACCTCGGCTGGCCCGCTCTGGGTGCCCCGAATTGCGGCAGCCCCGGGCACGATCCTGCGTATCCGCATTGCAGCCCATGATGTCATCTTGTCGCGCGCCCGCCCCGAAGGCCTCTCCGCCTTGAACATTCTGCCAGCCAAAGTTGTCAGCTTGCGCCTCGGCGACGGCCCTGGCGCCTTGGTTCAGCTGCAACTCGGCGCTGACCTGCTCCTCGCCCGCATCACCCGACGCTCTGCCGAGGCGCTCGCCCTGCACCCCGGCCTCGACGTCCATGTCATCTTGAAATCCGTCGCCATCGCCCCAAACGACATCAGCGGCCCCTAAGACCGACATTGCCTTTCATTTTGGCTCAAATATTCATCTTCATGGACACCTTAGAGCGTGTCGCTCCAGACCGGATTCGGGATTCCCAATGGTGTCGTTTCGTGA
>JBAXXO010000084.1:0-12044 GCA_037127855.1 Alphaproteobacteria bacterium | reverse complement strand
CTTGACGCGCCCGTCGGTCAGGAAGGTTTGCAGTCCATCCCAGTGGTCAGGATGTAGGCAAGTTTTTCGCCCAGCCGGGACTTGGCGGAGATTTTGCGGCGTTGTGTCTGGAGCCATTCACCGAAGGCGGCCACCAGTGCGGCCAGACCATCATGACTTTTGCGGAAGTCTGTGGGGTTGGTCGCAACCAGAACACGCACCTTGTTGGAAGGAAAGATCATGGGCTTGCCGTCAACGCACGGACGACCGACGCAGTCCGCTCCGCCGATGCGCCAGTTTCCAGACGGATCACCACCGAACCTGCGACGATCTCCGGCCGCATCACGGTCCCAACGTCGGCGCGGGGCGCATCATCAACCGGGCCGACCATCAGTGCCGCGAACTCTACCGGAGTCTCCGGCGCAGGCAGCACCAGCCGCCCGTAACGCGCCAATCTTCGCGATGAGGAAACGTGGTTCGCAAGACCACCGTGGCGCCGGGCGACATCGTTCACCATGGCGCCCGGAAGCAAAGTCTCCGATACGATCCGCGCCTTCACCTCATCCGGCCACTTCCGGTTTCGACGAACGCGACCGCCACCCGCGAGAAACTCTGATCCAAACTCCATGGAGAAACTCCATCCCAACTATCATCTCGCTCCAATGAACTGATCAGGAGGCAGCCCAGAAGGTGGGGTTCAGAAAACGCTTACCCCAGAGAATACGGATTGAACGCCTCGCCATGGCATGTGACGCCGGCAATCGCATTCAGAATGCTTTCCAGAAAGTTGGACCCGCTGCGCATTTCGGCAAAGATCATGAAGGATTGAAACCTCGATTTCGCAATCGATCACTTCACCAGATAGGGACGACTGCGGCGCGAGGCGGCTTGATAGGGGTCGTCACTTGTCGAAAAATCGCCCATCAAGACCGGCTTCATCCCCGCATTGCGCAGATTCTGCAAGAACTGGCCAAACCCCTTCAGGTCGACTAGGCGCGGTGCTTCGGTTAGAGCGCGCTGGCTGATTTCGTCGAGGATACCCTGCAACAACTCCATTGGATTCTCCAAGAACTCGGCCAGCGTCCAGATCCGCACCCGCGCCTTTGTCCATTGGCTGCGCAGGATGTTCAGGTGATCTGCCTCGATTTTTTGCAGCCGCGCCGACTCGCGTCGGATATCGCCAAAATTCCGGTTGGAACGGAACAGCGGAATAATCCATGCCCCCGATATGACCGAGATTTGCGCATTGGGATCGGTTGTCATGAACCAACTGATGTCCTGCCGGTCTGCCGGACCGAACTGAAAACACTGCCGCTCGCCTCGGGTGTTCCAGATCAGATTGGTCAGAAAGCATTTGGGTTGATAATCGCGCAACGCTGCATTGTCGGACAAGGCGCCGATGAACACCGTCTCGCCGCCGGCAAACTCGGCTCGCGCGGGGGCATAAAGATGGCCATGAACCCGAGTTCCGGTAACCTTGCTCAGCCATGCCTCATAGTTTTCGAACAGTTCGGCAAATCCTTCGAACACCGAATAGGGTGCCGCCGTCCGGCCGTGCTCGTAATTCTCACGCGGCATCCGGCTTTGCATGTAAAGACCCTGTCGGCCCTTGACGCGCCGCTCGACCGCTTTCGAGAACAGCCGGTCGACCTTGCCGGGACTGGGCTCGGCGCTGGCGTGACTGATGGCGTCACCGTGCAGAAAGGTCTGATAGATCTTGTCAGCCTGCGGCCAGATCTTGCGCGCAACAAAGCAATCTGACCGCCGCAGCAACTGCAAATGATCGTCGTAAAAGATATGCGGCTTGCCCTGATAGTCGAATTTGGACAGCGTCAGCGACCGGCTTTCCACCGCCGCCGAGTATTGCCAGACCAGAGTCTGGAAATAGCTTTCATCCGGGATCCATACTCGCTTGAAATAGCGGTCAATTTCGGCCCGGTTCGGGCTGTCCAGAATGGCGGACAGGGTGGCCCGCGTCAGACACCACCACTGGCTGCCCAGATGCGGCACCAGCCCTGCCGGCACCTGCCGCTTGTAGCCCACATGTCGCTGCAGCTTGACATAGCGGTCAAACAGCCACCGATTCTTGCGCCAGCTGAACGGAAACCGCAGCGTGAACCGCTCCAGATTCAGCCCACCGACCGTCCAGCCCGCATCTTGCGTGGTGACGCTTTCGATGAAATCGACATGCGGACGGCTGGCAAGGTACTCCTTCAGATCCGCTACGGGCCGCAGTGGCAAGCACGACCCCGAGACCAGAAACACATGCCGGACGTCCGGAAAATCACGCAGCATGATGATCGACGCCGCTTGAGTCGCCGCAACGATCCCCCAAGTCCCCCATTCACAGCCATAGCGCCCCGCAAACCGGACATTGCCCAGACCCGCCAGCCTCGCCACCAATCCGTCATAGGATGCCCGGTCAACTCGTTTGTCGACATGGATGACCACCGGGCAATCCCGTTCGGCCCAGTGCCGGGCCGTCTCGGCGGCGCGGTGCAGGGCCGTGTGGCACAGCATGACAAAGCCGATGGTCACGTCAGGTTCCTTTTCATGCCCAGTTTCCCTTGGACATCAGACCTAAGATCTCCAATTGGCGCCAGTTGATGTACTTCTCGCTGAACTTGCACCAAAGATCGGGCTGATTGGCGAGCGCATTTTGATAGGCAATGTATTCCTGACTCTCCGCATAGTGCTGAGCACGGGTCATTTCCTCGGAGGCCTTGTGTGCGAATGTATCCAGAAATTTGGCATGCAACAGACACCCCGAGGCCTTTTCGCCGCCTCTGTCGTCAAACACCAGATTGAGGCCGCGCGGCAACAGCATATGGGTGGAACTGACATAGGCGTAGGACCGGTCCCACAGTACCAGCGGGATCTTGTTCAGCGCTGGCGCCGCATAGGTATTGTCGGCGAAAAAGGTCCGCGCCCGAGGTCCGCCCTGTATCCACAGATTGCCGTTCCAATCGTTCCGCTGAATGGTGTAATTGCCACTGTCGAACCACTGCGCGATGTCAAACGGGTTCTGCCCTTCGACATAGGGTCGCCCCTGAATGGCACCTTTGGGGTACATGTCCAGCAGCATCGCCGGGAATGACCGCACGCCGCTGGAGTCCAGCCAGTCTGTCAGCGCGCGCAGCGGCCGGGTCTCGCAGAACGGATAGACCAGAAATTCATCCACATCGACCGTCAGGCACCAATGTCCATGGCAATAACGCCGTTGCAGATGGGTCAGCCAATGCACACCAAAGGCCGCTTCCTTGTAGCTGGCCTTGGTGGTCCAGATCGACACATCGGGCTGCGCCGCCAGATATTCGCGCGTGCCGTCTTCGCTGTCATTGTCGACGAACAGGAAATGGTCGATTCCCATGTCCCGGTAATAGCGCAGGAAATATGGCAGACGTATCCGTTCGTTCCGTACCGTCGACAGCGCCAGGATCGACGCGCGCTTGATCTTGTCGGTGCGGTCTGTGACGACTTTCACGTCGCGCCAATGCAGAAAGGCACTCAGATGGGCACGCCGTCGCCGCGCGCGGAGTCTGATTGCCCCAATAATGCCCAACTCCAGCCCCCGTTCTGATCGCACGTCAAGTCATCTTCTACGCATCAAACCCTGCCAAAGACTTGATGAAAGCAATCCTGCGCGTTTCAACGACAAAATCCTGTCCATTTCCTGCGCAATTCCAGCCTTCCCTAAAGATCACAGTCAATCGTGTAGATATTGACCGCGAACTTCCCAGCGCGCCGGTCACGACCCCCAACGCCCACGCGCCATCAGACCCAAAACCTCCAGATGCTGCCAGCCCTGGTACTGCACTGCGCCGTCATGCCACAGATCGGGGTCGGCAATCAGGCTGTCGTAATAGCCATCATAGCGGGCCGCATGGGTAAAATGCTCGCCCCGCTGCTTTTCCTCTTTGGATTTGTCCAGAATGTTGGGCAGAAACTTGGTGTGCAACAACACGCCCGTTGGCAGGTCAGGCCGGCTGAACCCGCCATTCAGCGCCCTTGGCAACGCGATATGGGTCGAACTCAGATAGGCATAGCCGCGTTTCCAGCGGATCAGCGGCGTCTTGTGCAGATGCGGCGCAAGGTCGGGGTTGTCGGCAAAGAACACCCGCCGCCGCACGCCGCCCCGGATCGAGACATGGCCGAACCGGTCCATCGCCGTGCGGTCATAGCCATCGGCGTCAAACCACGGCAGGGTCTGAACCGGGTCTTGGCCCGACTGATGCACGGCCTGTGACAAGGGCCCCTTGGGGTACAATTCCAGCATTATGCACGCCATGGCATTGGACTGTTGCGCGTCCAGCCACATCGTCAACTCGGTCAGACCTCGATCCTGCCACTGCGGATAGATCAGCAGTTCATCGGCATCCAGCGTCAGGCACCAATGGCCCGCACCATGACGCCGCAGCAGCCAGTTCACCCAGTCCAACCCAAAATGCGCCGCCTTGTAACTGTCGGCGGTCGACCAAAACGACACGTCCGGCTGGCGCGCCAGCATGTCAGGGCTGCCATCCTTGCTGGCATTGTCGACGAATAGAAAATGCCCGACCCCCAGCTTGCGGTGATGCTCCAGAAAATAGGGCAGTCGCATCGCCTCGTTTCGGATCGATCCGAAACACAACACCATTCCGGGCCGGATTGTGCTTGTCCGATCATTAACCACAGTCAACCGCGTGGGACTGCGCAACGCCCGCCACAGCAGATTGCGCCGTTTCCAGCGCAGGTGGTAAGCCGACATTGCCTCGGAAATGTAGCTCAACGCCTATTGCGCCGCTTTCTGCAGCGCCACCATGTCATTCAGATAGGCCGAGAATTCGTCGCGCAGGTCAGGCCGAGACAAGCCAAAGGCCACTGTAGCCTGCAAGAAGCCCGGCTTGGTGCCGCAGTCATAGCGTTGACCACGGAACCGGAAACCATACACCGATTGCGGTGTCGACGCCTCTTCGGCGATCGCATCGGTTAATTGAATCTCGCCACCTGCGCCCTGCTTCATGCGGTTCAGGTTCGTCAGTATTTTTGGGGTCAGGATATAACGGCCAATCACCGCCAGGTTCGACGGCGGATCAGATTTCGGCTTTTCGACCATGCCCTTGACCTGCAGGATG
This sequence comes from Alphaproteobacteria bacterium, assembly GCA_037127855.1. Lineage (GTDB taxonomy): Bacteria > Pseudomonadota > Alphaproteobacteria > Rhodobacterales > Rhodobacteraceae > Stagnihabitans. The sequence continues at coordinate 6,951 of JBAXXO010000084.1, read as the reverse complement.
GTGCCCATATCCTCGGCAACATCCAGAATTCCATAGCTGGAGGTCTTGTCATAAGGCACCTCCATCGCCGCGACCATATTGCCACCAGTCTGCTCATAGGCCTCGACCATCTGTTGCAGACACGGTTTTTCCGCTGCGATCACGTCATCAGGCAACAACACGGCAAAGGGCTCATCACCGATCAACCGCTTGGCGCACCAGACGGCATGGCCAAGGCCCAGCGCCCTGTTCTGCCGAACATAGGCAATCGCACCCGAATCCATGTTGGTGTCGCGCAAAATCTCAAGAAGATCGTCCTTGCCCGACCGACGTAGCGCAGCCTCCAACTCGGGCGTGTGATCAAAATAGTCTTCCAGCGCCGATTTGCCGCGCGCCGTGACAAAGATGAATTCCTTGATCCCAGCAGCCCGCGCCTCGTCAATCGCATATTGGATTAGGGGCCGATCTACCAGCGTCAGCATCTCTTTGGGAACGGCTTTGGTGGCGGGCAGAAACCGAGTTCCCATACCAGCGACCGGAAACACGGCCTTGGTGACTTTTCTCGGTTTTCTTTGTCTGGCTCTAAGCATGATCACCACTCAGGTCGGTTTTCTGTTTCGTATACAGATAGGCAGCGATCCTAACATGAAATTTCATATGGTTCTTAACTTTGGGCAATGTATTACCTCGAACTTGCTGAAAATTGTACCAGTTCGACATCAGTTCCCATAATCACCATTGCGCCGCCAAGCAAGATCGACCCGGTTCAGGTCATCGCCTGCATCATCGCCTCAATAACTGTCACATCCGATGGATTGTTCAACTCCCAGAACTGGCGCCCCCTTGCCTCGACCTGTATGCACAAGACTTGCCGGCCGTTTTCCAGAAAACGCAGCTGCTCCAGTCCTTCCAACTGCTCCAGCGGGCCGACCGCCCATGTCGGATAGGCCGCCAACGCCGCCGAGCGATAGGCATAAACCCCGACATGGTGAAAAACCGGCGTCGGTGCTGCGTCGGAATAGGTCTTGCCGATAAATGGGATAACCTCTTTGCTGAAATACAGACCGCGCATTCGCGCGCCGAACACCGCCGTCGTGCCCCCCACGCGTCCCGCCCGCCGGTCCGCCAGCAAACCCGCAAGCATCTTACCATCGCAGCGCAACACTGGCGTCGCGATATCCGCAGCCGGATCAGCCCGCAGCCCTGCAATCAGATCCTCGACAAACCACGGTGGTGTCAGCGGTGCATCGCCTTGCAGGTTGACCACCACCTCATGGCCCGGCAACAGGGCGGCAACCTCGGCACAGCGTTCCGTCCCGTTGGTGCAGGTCGACGAGGTCATGACCACCTCGGCGCCAAAGCCCGCCGCATGGTCCCTGATCCGGTCATCGTCTGTCGCCACGACGACTCGATCCGCCCCCCTGACCTCCAGGGCTGCCTCCCATGACCGTTGGATAAGCGTCTTGGCCCCATCGGGTCCGTTCAGCACAACCAGCGGCTTTCCGGGATAACGCGAGCTGGCATGGCGGGCGGGAATCGCGATCAGAACGCTCACTTTTTCAACTCGACACCTGGAGCATGCGCGATGAAGAACGGGTTTTCCCAGCCCGGCTTGCCATAAGTCAGTGGCGTGTGGTCATCAAACCGCACGACCTTTCCGCCTGCCCCGCGCAGCACGGCATCCCCTGCCGCCGTATCCCATTCCATCGTGCGCCCCAGCCGCGGATACAGTTCCGCCTCGCCCGTCGCAACCAGACAGAATTTCAGGCTCGACCCGGCCGATTTCATGTCCCTGATGCGGTATTTCGCAATATACTCATCGGTCGCCGTATCGCGGTGGCTTTTGGAGGCCACCACCATCAGCGCCGCATTGTCAGGCGAGCTTACGGCGATTACCGCCACATGCCCCACCACATCCTTGGCCATCGCACCGGTTTCCTCGACCGCTACACCATCGGCGCGCGTATAGAACAACCGGCCTTGCGCGGGCGCATAGACCACGCCCCGCACCGGCACGCCTGCTTCCACATAGGCGATGTTGACCGTAAAATCGCCGCGCCGCTGCACGAACTCCTTGGTGCCGTCCAGCGGATCGACGATCAGAAAGGTCGTAGCCATCAGCGCATGGCTTTCGGCCTGTTCCTCGGTGATCAGCACCACATCCGGAAACGCGGCCCGCAACCCGGCCGAGATGATCACATCCGCCGCCTCGTCCGCCGCCGTCAACGGACTGGCATCCATTTTCGACTTTACCTCGAAATCGGGGCCGTCATAGACCTCCATGATCCGGTCACCGGCCTCAAGCGCCAGACGGCGGATGATCGGAATCAAGCGGTCAAAATCCATATTCGCTCCTCGGCGGGATGCAGACCGAGTTCGGCGCACCCCAAGTTCGAATTTCTTTTTTGCCGACCTTATCATCGCCGCTAAGTGAACGGCAAGATTTGCCGGTGTATTTCTGAACCCAAACGCCCGGGCCTCGGGCAAAACGCCGGACCGACAGAAAGCAAGGCAAATGTTTCAGCCCACCGTGCCAAAATCCAGTTTCTGCAGTTTTCTCGCCACCTGCGAGCTAATTTTTCACGTCGCCGTGCGCGATATCCGAAAATCAAACACCAATGCTTTTATCGGCCTGCTAATCAGCGTGTTCCAATCCTGCACGATGCTGTTCACTTTAATCTTCATGTTCCAGGTGCTGGGCATGCGCGGCCCGGCGGTGCGGGGTGACTACATGTTGTACATGATGTCCGGCATTTTCGTCTACATGACCCACGTGAAAACCCTGCGAGCCGTCTCCAAGGCTGAGGCTGCCGGATCTGCCATCATGAAACACGCGCCGATGAACACGGTCGTTTCGATCTGCGGGCAGGCACTCGCAGCACTTTATCAGCAGGTGTTGGCAGCGGTGGTGATACTGTTTGTGTACCATACCGTTTTTGCCCGGGTCGAGATCGAGTTTCCTGTCCTTGCCTTTTGCATGATTCTGATGGCGTGGATGTATGGAATCGGTGTCGGCATGATCTTCAAGGCGGCAACGCCTTGGGCACCCGATCTTTCCCGAATACTGATAACGGTCTATACGTCAGTGAACATGATTGCCTCGGGCAAGATGTTCCTCGCCAACGCCATGCCGACGCGAATCATGTTCTGGTTCTCTTGGAACCCCCTTTTTCACATCATCGACCAGTCGCGCGGCTTTGTGTTCCTGAACTACAACCCGCACTACACCTCCTTGCTGTATCCGGTCGCGATTTCCTTTGTTCTGATCCTGCTGGGCCTGATGATCGACACCCTTACCCGGCACTACGTCTCGGCTAGCTGGTCTGCCGGTAAATAGTGGCCGATCTTGCCCACCCTCAATCTCGCAAAACTGCGGTGGCTAAAGCCGCAAGCAGGACAGGCACAGGCATCGCTTCACGCGGATTACCCTGCGCCAAACCTCGGCATTTCCGGCCTGTTCTGCTTTTTCATCATCTTCCCTTCCATTTCCCGCCGAAGGTCCGCTTGCAGCACGCCGTACCCCTCCTTATATACGCATCGTGGCCGACGGTGGGGGTAACAATGACCGACACCCTCCAAGGTTTTCACTGGGATCGGGGCTGGATGCCTGAAGGGGTCCACTCCTTAACATCGCCTAAGCAAAGGTAGCATATCATGGCTAAAATCATCGGGATCGACCTGGGTACCACCAATTCTTGCGTCGCCATCATGGATGGCTCTGCCCCGCGCATCATCGAAAACTCCGAAGGTGCGCGGACCACACCCTCCATCGTCGGCTTTACTGAAAACGAGCGTTTGGTCGGCCAGGCCGCCAAGCGCCAGGCCGTCACCAACTCGACCAACACCATTTTCGCCGTCAAGCGCCTGATCGGCCGCCGTTTTGACGATCCTATGATCGTCAAGGACCAAAAACATCTGTCCTACAAGGTCGTCAATGGTGGGAACGGCGACGCTTGGGTCGAGGCCCGCGGCGAGAAGTTCTCGCCCGCTCAGGTTTCCGCCATCATCCTTCAAAAGATGAAGGAAACCGCGGAATCATATCTAGGTGAAACCGTCACTCAGGCTGTGATCACCGTCCCCGCCTATTTCAACGACGCTCAGCGTCAGGCCACCAAGGACGCCGGCAAGATCGCCGGGCTCGACGTGTTGCGCATCATCAATGAACCCACCGCCGCAGCCCTCGCCTATGGCTTGGACAAGAAAGAGGCCCGTACCATCGCCGTCTATGACCTCGGCGGCGGTACCTTCGACATCACCATTCTGGAGATTGACGACGGCCTGTTCGAGGTGAAATCCACCAATGGCGACACCTTCTTGGGTGGTGAAGATTTCGACATGCGCATTGTCGAATATCTGGCAAGCGAATTCAAGAAAGAGCATGGCGCTGACCTGACGCTCGACAAGATGGCCCTGCAGCGCCTCAAAGAGGCCGCTGAAAAGGCCAAGATCGAGTTGTCGAACTCGACCCAGACCGAAATCAACCAACCCTTCATCTCGATGGACAGGAACACCGGGCAGCCGCTGCACCTGGTGGTGAAACTGACTCGCGCCAAGCTGGAATCGTTGGTCGAAGACTTGATCAAGAAATCGATCAAACCTTGCAAAGACGCGCTGAAAGATGCCGGCGTGTCCGTGGGCGACATTGACGAGGTGGTTCTTGTCGGTGGCATGACCCGGATGCCCCGCGTCATCGACGAAGTGACCAAGTTCTTCGGTAAAGACCCCCACAAAGGCGTCAATCCCGACGAAGTCGTGGCCGCCGGTGCCGCCATTCAGGCCGGCGTCTTGCAAGGCGACGTCAAGGATGTGGTCCTGCTTGACGTGACCCCGTTGTCGCTGGGCATCGAAACCCTCGGGGGCGTGTTCACCCGCTTGATCGACCGAAATACCACGATCCCGACCAAGAAGTCGCAAATCTTCTCGACCGCCGAAGACAACCAGAACGCCGTGACCCTGCGCGTGTTCCAGGGCGAGCGCGAAATGGCGTCTGACAACAAGATGCTGGGCCAGTTCAATCTGGAACAGATCGCGCCGGCCCCGCGCGGCATGCCACAGATCGAGGTGACCTTTGACATCGACGCCAACGGCATCGTGACAGTCAAGGCCAAGGACAAGGGTACCAACAAGGAACAGGCCATCACCATTCAGGCTTCGGGTGGCTTGTCGGATGACGATATCGAAAAGATGGTCAAGGACGCCGAGGCGAATGCCGAGGCCGACAAGGCCCGCCGCGAGTTGGTCGAAGCCAAGAATCAGGCCGAAAGCCTGCTGCACTCGACCAAGAAATCGCTGGCCGAGCACTCTGACAAGGTCGATCCGTCGACGGTCGAGGTGATCGAACTGGCCATGTCCGCGCTGGAAGATACGGTGAAGAGTGAGGATGCTGGCAAGATCAAGGGCGGCATCCAGAACCTGACGGACGCCGCGATGAAACTGGGCGAGGCGATCTACAAGGCCTCTGCCGATGCCACCGATGGGCGTGACGAGGATGCCCCTCGGGATGTCGATGACGACATAGTTGACGCCGATTTCGAAGATCTCGGCAACAGCAAGCGCAAGTAACTGTCACGAAAGATTGCCGGACGGTCCCCTGCAGGGGGCCGTCCGCTGGCATTCACGAGACTGGCATCCGGCAAGACCGGCCCCTGACAAAAAGGCTACTGCGATGGCGAAACGCGATTTTTATGATGTGCTGGGGGTTCCAAAGGGCTCCTCGTCAGAAGACCTGAAAAAGGCCTACCGCGCCAAGGCCAAGGAACTGCATCCCGACCGCAACACGGCAGACCCCAATGCCGAGGCCCAGTTCAAGGAAGTGAACGAAGCCTATGACGTATTGAAAGACGCCGACAAAAAGGCTGCCTATGACCGCTTTGGCCATGCCGCCTTCGAGGGCGGCGCACGCGGCCCGGGTGGTGGCGGTGGCGGCGGCAACCCAGACTTTGCCTCGGCCTTCTCTGATGTGTTTGAGGACCTGTTTGGCGATTTCATGGGCCGTGGTGGCACCCCGGGTGGGCGCAGCCGTGCGCAGCGCGGGTCAGACCTGCGCTACAACCTGCGCGTCAGCCTTGAGGAAGCCTTCAAGGGTGTGCAGAAGACCATAAACGTCCCATCGTCGGTCGCCTGCGATACCTGCCGTGGCACCGGTGCCGAGGGTGCCACGGAACCAATCACCTGCCCAACCTGCTCGGGCATGGGCAAGGTCCGGGCGCAGCAAGGTTTCTTTACGGTCGAACGTACCTGCCCGACCTGCAATGGCCAAGGTCAGATCGTCAAGAACCCCTGCAAGGTCTGCTCCGGGGCTGGCCGCATCGAACGCGAACGCGCCCTGTCGGTCAACATCCCGGCAGGGGTCGAGACTGGCACCCGCATCCGGCTTGCCGGCGAGGGTGAGGCTGGCATGCGTGGCGGTCCAACCGGTGATCTGTACATTTTCATCGAAGTCAAGGATCACCCTATTTTCCAGCGCGACGGCGTAAATCTGTTCTGCCGCGTGCCGGTATCGATGATCACGGCCGCCTTGGGTGGCGAGGTCGAGGTGCCGACCATCGACGGCGGCAAGTCGCGAGTGAAGGTGCCGGTCGGTGCCCAGACGGGCAAACAGATGCGCCTCAAGGCCAAGGGCATGCCCGCCTTGCGCGGCGGCGGCTTGGGTGACATGCTGATCGAACTGGCCGTCGAGACCCCAGTCAACCTGACCACGCGTCAGCGGGATTTGCTGCGCGAGTTCGAACAACTCAGCGCAGAAAACAATCCCGAAGGCAGCAGCTTTTTCGCCAAGGTCAAAGGGTTTTGGGATGGCAAAAAGGGCTAGCTGTGGAACCTCAACAGGTTGTCCATTGGCAGCCCAAGGCGGCTGATGGGTGGTTTGGAGTTTAGGCTGCCATGGGGGCGGTGCCAATTGTAGATGTGGGTCCATCCGGGCAGGTGGTCTTTGCGTTGGTCTGAGGTGGTGCAAGCGCGGGCATAGGCCCA
>JBAXXO010000083.1:0-12153 GCA_037127855.1 Alphaproteobacteria bacterium | reverse complement strand
AGTGTTGCGCGTTACGTTCAATCAGGTGAACTTGATTGAACGTAACGCGCTTTAGGCCCATTCCCGAAAAAGCAAAAACGGCGGCCCGCAACGGACCGCCGTTTTGCCATTCATTGCCTGATCAGGCGGCGCGACCGACCAGAACGTCACCGACGCGACGCTGCGCTCCGGCCTCGTCCGAACCGGCAACCGCCGCCACTTCGCGCGTCAGGCGTTCCAGTGCCGCCTCGTACAACTGCCGCTCGGAATAGCTTTGCTCGCGCTGGTCGTCGCTGCGGTGCAGGTCACGCACCACCTCGGCAATCGCCATCAGATCGCCCGAGTTGATCTTTTGTTCATATTCCTGGGCCCTACGCGACCACATGGCGCGCTTGACACGGGCCTTGCCCTTTAACGTGTCCAACGCCTTGGAGACCATATCGGGGCTGGACAGACCGCGCATTCCGATCTCGGTCGCCTTGTGGGTCGGAACCCGCAGCGTCATCTTGTCTTTTTCAAACGATATCACGAACAGTTCCAACCGCATTCCAGCGATCTCTTGCTCTTCGATCGAGATGATGCGGCCCACGCCATGCGCAGGATACACCACAAACTCGTTGGGGTGGAAATCAGGCTTCTTCATCTTGGTCATTCAGTCATTCCCTTGGGCACCAAGCCTGTTCAGACGAAAATTCCCGAAAAGCAGCAAGAAGCCACACAGTTTACCGAGTCATGTCATCAGAAAAAACCAAACACAGGCAGGCAGCACTGAGCGGGGTTCAGGCATTCTTCATTGATTGTGACAATCTGATAACACAAAAAACGACCGATTCCAACCGTCACCCAGCGACAGGATGGCGCGAAAACGGGCGGTTTGCCAAAATTCTATAAGATAAAATGAACAAGGAGGGCTTTCGCCCGGCGTTCGGCGAATCGCTCTGTCCACCCTTTACTGTCATCCGCCCAGTCCAGCCTTTTCCGAGAACAGCGTTTTCAGCTTATCCTTTTCGCCGTCGCGGGTTTCGGCATCGGGCATCGGATCTTTCTTGGTCACGATCACCGGCCAAAGCTCGGCATATTTGCGGTTAAAGGTCACCCAAGCCTCCAGATTTGGCTCGGTATCGGGGCGGATCGCATCTGCTGGGCATTCGGGTTCGCACACGCCGCAATCGATGCATTCCTCGGGATGGATCACCAACATGTTTTCTCCCTCGTAGAAACAATCCACGGGGCACACCTCGACACAGTCGGTGTATTTGCACGCGATGCAGTTATCGACCACGACATAAGTCATCGGTAAAGTATCCTATTCAACCTTTGCCGACTGACTAGATCAGGTTTTGGTGCGATTCAAGGCCGGATCAATCTGGTATGTCTGCGTCCAGGTCGTCGTACAAGGCCAGCGCTTCGGCATGGGGGCCGCGCCGATGACCTAGCGCCACGACGCGCACCACCCGGATCTGGCGGCCCTGCGGAAAGGTCAGCACATCGCCCACAGCCACGGCATGACCCGGTTTGGTGCAGTGGGTGCCGTTCAGCCGCAGATAACCCTCGGCCACCATGTCTGCAGCGTCGCCGCGACCCTTGAAGAACCGCGCCTGCCACAGCCATTTGTCCAGCCGCAGTTTCGGCCGGGCCGCAGGGTCGAGCCGGGCACCAGGCCCGGCCAATCAGCTTTTCAACCGCAAGGCGGCCAGAACGGCAAAGGGATTGTCCGGGTCGATCGGCTTTTCGACACGCGGTGGACGGGCCTCATAGGTCTTCTTGGGGTCATCCTTGCGCGGCGGACCGTCATTGCGCTGTGTTCGGTCAGCTTTGCCGTCATGTCTGGGCTTGCTGCCCTCATAGGGCCGACCGCCATCCCGTTGCTTGCCGGGTGCCGCACCCTCACGCGGGGCCGAATCGCGGCGACCCTCGCCATCCTTGCGTCGGTCGCGGCGCTCGCCCTCGTGACGTGACGGGCGCGGTGCGGCCTCGACAACAGGCTCGACGCCAGCCCCGACACCAGCCTCGCCGCCGGCCTGCACAGGGGCTGCACCCTCGGCTGGCGTGACCTCGGCCGCGGGGGCGCGCGGAGCACGGTCGGAACGCGGCGCACGGTCGGAACGCGGGCCACGATCCTGACGTGGGGCGCGCTCGCTACGTTCCGGGCGGGCCGGGCGTTCGCGGGGTTTGGGCGCCCAGGTAAAGGTATAATAGCTTTCCATCTCGACGACCGGTTCGGCCACCGTCTCGGGCTCGACCTCGGGAACGATCAGCGACACCTCCTCGGGCACCGGATTCAGCGAAACCGGTTCTGCTGCCGCTTCGACCTTGGCTGCCGGGGCGGCCCTGACCTTTACACGCTCGGCCTTTTCGCTTTTGTAGCCCAGACCCGCCATCAAACCGACAAACTGCTCCAGCGTCATGCCAGTGATCGACAGCATCTCGGGGGCCGCTTCAAACCCTGCGCGGCTGTCCTTGATGCGCAGCAGATCGGCAAGCCGTTCCAGCATGTCAATGCGGATCGCCCGCGCCCCCGCCGGATGATAGCCTGCCAGCGTGTAATGGCTGCGCGGCACCTCGGGCAGGTTTGGAATCGTCACCAAACCCGGTGGCGGGCTTTCGGGAAAGTCCTGTAACCCGTTCCAAAGGCTCCACAACACCAAACGCAGTCTCGTCGCTGCTGGCTTCAACAGCAGCGGCAGAAAGATCGTAAACTGCCCAAATCTCACCCCGTGTTTGCGCAGGGCCGAGCGTTGCTCCTGATCCAGTTCCTTGACGTCGTTGGTCACGGCGTCTCGGGTGATGACGCCCATCGCCTCGACCAACCGAAACGCGAAACCGCGCGCCAGTCCCACCAGTGTCTCATCGCGCGACATGGCCATCAAGGGCTCGAACTGGGCGCTGATCTTGCGGTCGATGAAATGTTGCGCGCGGCGGCGCACCTTGTCGGCGATATCAGCGCCGGCCTCTTCTTCGACAAATACTTCGACCTGCGGCCGCGACGCCTCACCGCCCTTGACCAGCTTGCCGATGGCCGAGTTGCCCCACATCAGCCCGCCTTGAGTGGTAAAGTCCATTTCCGTATCCGGCGCGTTGTAGAACTTGTCTGCGCGCAGATGAAATTCGGGCTTAAGCGCCACCATGGCAGCCTGCCGCAGCGTTGCCCCCTCGGACCCCGTGCCATCCTGCTGGAAACGAAAACCTTCCAGACGCCCGACGAACTCGCCTTCGACCGTCACTTCGCCTTTGTCATTCACCTCGGCCACAAGGGTCTCCTTCTGCTTCAACCGCCGCATCAGCACCGACGTGCGGCGGTCAACAAATCTTTGCATCAGGGCTGCGTGCAGCGCATCTGACAATCGGTCTTCTACAGCGCGCGTCTCTTCGCGCCAATGACTTTCATCATCAACCCAGCCGCTGCGTTGCGCAACATAGGTCCAGGTGCGGATATAGGCCAGCCGTTTCGACAATGTGTCAATGTCGCCACCCGGTTTATCAATGCGTTCGATGGCCGTGGCCAGCCAATCCGAAGGGATTCGTGTCTGCGCAAGGCCCCGCCCGGTCAGAAAATCGAACAACCGCGCCAAAAGCGTCAGATGCTCGGTGTCCGAGACCGAGCGGAAATCCGGCACCCGGCAGACATCCCACAGCAATTGCACCCGCTGCGGGCTGGTCAGACGGTCGGCGACATCGGGCTGCGCCACCAGGGCCTTCAACGCCAGCAGATCATCGGCATCGCGGGCCCGGCTTAGCCAAGGGTCGCTTGTCGGCGCCTCCAGCGACCGGATCAGCCGTGGCACGGTGCCGTAATCAAGCGCGGCATTGCGCCACTGCAACTTGCGCACCGGCGCAAAGCTGTGGCTTTCAATCGCCTCGATCTCATCCTCGTCAAAGGGCCGCGCCTCGCCCGTGGTGCCAAAGGTGCCATTCTCGACATGCCGCCCGGCGCGCCCGGCGATCTGCCCCAACTCCTGCGGATACAGCGCCCGCATCCGCCGCCCGTCGAACTTGGCCATCGAAGAGAATGCGATATGCTTGATGTCCAGATTCAACCCCATGCCGATCGCATCGGTCGCGACCAGATAATCGACATCGCCATTTTGATACATCGCGACCTGTGCATTCCGCGTCCGCGGGCTCAGCGCCCCCATGACCACCGCGCAGCCGCCCTTGGTGCGACGGATCAACTCTGCGATTGCATAGACATTATCAACCGAAAACCCCACAATGGCGCTGCGTTCGGGCATCCTGCTGATCTTTTTCGAACCTGTATAGGTCAGGGTCGACAACCGCTCGCGCTTGACGAACTGCACACCGGGGATCAGGCCCGCAATGGCCGGCCGCATCGTGTCCGATCCCAGAAACAGCGTCTCAATCAACCCGCGCGCCCGCAGCAACCTGTCGGTGAACACATGCCCCCGCTCCGGATCGCCACATAACTGTATCTCGTCGACCGCCAGAAAATCAGCACCAATCTCCAGCGGCATTGCCTCGACCGTGCAGACGTAATAGGCGGCGCGCGGTGGCAAGATACGCTCTTCGCCCGTGATCAAAGCGACGACCGAGGGTCCGCGCTGGATGACGATCCGGTCGTAAACCTCACGCGCCAGCAATCGCAGCGGCAGGCCGATCACCCCGGTGCGGTGGCTCAGCATCCGTTCGATGGCGAAATGAGTCTTGCCGGTATTTGTCGGCCCCAGCACAGCCGTCACCCGGCCCGCAAGGCGCGCATTCACATCCATCGTTGCGCCCTAAAGCTCCTGCCCGCCCAGTAAGGTTTCCAGCCGCGTCACAGATTCCTTGATATCCGCCATATGCGGATTGATCGCCAGCGCCGACTTGTAAACCTCCAACGCTTGGGCCGGTTCGTTCAACTGCTCGAATATCGCCCCCAATCCTGCAAGCGCCCCGAAATGCCTTGGGTTCAACGTCAGCGTCCGTGCAATGTCACTGACCGAGGGGCCAAGGTCGCCCGACTGGAAATAGGCCGTTGCCCGCGCATTGTAACCTTCGGCAAAGTCCGGCGCATGATCAATCAGCGCGGTAAAATGCCCGATGGCCTCCAAGGGCTGCCCCGCCGCCAGCGCCATCCGTCCGCGCTGCAACAGCAAGTCCATCGCGGGCGAGCCGGACTTTGACCATTCCAGCCAGATCGCCTCGGTGATCTGCCCCGCCTCTTCATCGGTCGAGCTTTTCAATTGCTCAAACAGCGTGTCCAGCCGGGTCGTATCTGCCAAGGCCGGCACGGCCACCAGCAGACAGGCCGCAAAGATACAGTTGTGAAGCGCGCGCAGGACTTTCATAAAGGGATGTTAGCGCATAGCCGGCAAAATGCCATAGCCTGCAGATCACGAAAGGAACATCAATGAGCAAGGTTATAGAAACGGCGGTACAGGCGCTGGCGGGGCGGTTCAGCGGCGGCTTTGACGGCGTGGCGAAATTCGTGATCCCGGGCGAGGGTGCCATCATGCTGGATGTTGCGGGCGTGCGGGCCGGCGATGAGGCGGCGGATGTGACGCTGACGGCCTCGGTCGAGGTGTTCGAACAGCTTCTGGCCGGCGACCTTTCGGCCGCTAGCGCCTTCATGTCCGGCAAACTGGTGGTGGATGGCGCCATGGGCCTTGCAATGAAACTGGGGCAGGCCCTGGGGTGACTCCACCGCTTTACGCCGATGCCGACGGCCCGGCGGATGGCCGCGCCCTGTGGCTGAACACGCAGGATGGCTTACGTCTGCGGGCTGCGGTCTGGAACGCCGACGCCCCCTCCGGCACCGTCTTTCTGCTGCCCGGTCGCAGTGAATATGTCGAAAAATATGGCCGCGCCGCCGGCGCACTGGCCATGGCGGGCTATTCAACCTTGACGGTTGATTGGCGCGGACAGGGTCTGTCGGATCGCAGTTGCGCCGATCCCATGCTGGGTCATGTCGGTGATTTTGGCGAATACCAGACTGATCTTGACGCAATGCTGGCTTGCGCCGTTCGGGAAAACCTGCCCCGACCGTGGTATCTGCTGGCCCACAGCATGGGCGGCTGCATCGGCCTGCGCGCGCTGTTGCGCGGCCTGCCGTTCAACGCTGTGGCTTTTTCGGCACCGATGTGGGGCATCATGATGTCAGACGCCCTGCGCCCGGTCGCCACCCTGCTTGCCAGTGCCTCGCGCTGGCTCGGCCTGGATCAGCGTTACGTTCCGGGCACCACCCAACACAGCTATCTTTTGACGACACCTTTCACCGGCAATGTCCTGACCACCGACCCGCAGATGTGGGAGTATATGCGCCAGCACTGCGCCAACCATGTCGATCTGCGGATGGGCGGCCCCTCTCTGGGCTGGCTGCACGCCGCATTGACCGAATGTCAGACCCTGACCCGCCTACCCGCCCCGGTCTGTCCCGCAATCTGCGCGCTTGGCAGCCTTGAAAAGATCGTCGACACCCGGCCCATCCTGGCCATGATGGCCCGCTGGCACGGCGCCCGCCTTGACCTGTATGACGGCGCCGAACACGAGGTGCTGATGGAAAAGCCGGCCCACCGCGACGCCTTTGTGCACAGCGCTGTAACGCTGTTTGCGGCCCACAAGTAGACGCCCGCCAAACGAACCAAGCCGCTCTTTCACTTTGGCTTAAATATTCCCTTTGCTCCGCCGATGCCGCACACCTACAGCGTGATCTGCATGAACCCGTCGCGCAACGCCCGACCCCACGCCTCGCTCATCGCGCGGAAACTGGCATCGCCCGCCTCGATTCGCCGCCTTAGCGTGACCTTGCACGCATCCCGTTCGATCACGCACAGGTCCAGCGGCATCCCTACCGACAGATTCGACCGCAGTGTCGAATCCATCGACAGCAAGACCGCCTTCTGCCCGTCATCCAACGTCGTCGTCGGCTTTATCACCCGGTCCAGAATAGGTTTGCCATATTTGTGCTCGCCGATCTGCAAAAACGGCGTGTCCTCGGTCGCCTCGATGAAATTGCCTTCGGGATAGATCAAGAACAGCCGCATCTCACCGCCGCACCGCTGGCCCCCTACGATCATCGACGCGGTAACCCCCTCCCCCTGCGGCATCTTTTCGTCGACTTCCCGCCGCACTGCGGCCATGGTATCGCCAATGATATGCGCCACCTTCAACATGGTCGGCGCTTTCAGGATCGATGTGGTTTCGCTGGCATCCGGGGCGACAATCGCGTCCCGCAACCGCGCCAGCGTCGTCTGCGTCACCGACAGACTGCCCGCCGTCAGAATGCAGATCACCCGCTCGCCAGGTTCTTCGAAATAGAACATCTTGCGATAGCTCGAGATGTTGTCCAAGCCCGCATTCGTGCGGGTGTCCGACAGCATCACCATGCCCTCATTCAGCAGCAGCCCCACGCAATAGGTCATTCCGGCCCCCATCCCATAGGCGAAACCCTATTGCTGCACCGATTGAACTGCAACCTGAACTGTCAGTCTTTCTTCGCCCCTTGACCGGGCCGAGCCGCGAATCGGTGCAGCGCCTTGTGCATCCATCCCTGACCCCAACCGTATATAGCGGTCATCCGGACAACAGCGGTTCGCCGCGTCGAAACCCACCCAGCCCAGGCCCGGCAAATGCAACTCGGTCCAGGCATGCGCTGCCTCATGCGCCTGCCCCTCGCCGTCGGCCAACAGATAACCCGAGACATAGCGCGCCGGTATCCCCGCCGCCCGTGCCACTGCGGACAGCACATGGGTATGGTCCTGACACACGCCCTCGCCCTGCGCCAAGGCCTCGGCTGCCGTCGTCTTGGCATGTGTGGTCCCCGGCCTGTACGCCACCCGGTCCGCCACCGCCTGCATCAAGCCATGTGCCGCCGACAGCCGGTCCGGCGCGCTGTCCGCGACCTTGGCCAGCTTGGCCAAAGCCGCATCCATCTGCGTCGCGGGGCTTTCGCGCAGATAGGCCTCGGGCGGCACCATCTCGCGGTGGCCGCGCAGCACGCCAGCCAGATCATGCGTCTGAACCAGACCCGCAACCCGCACTTCAATCTGGGCCACCGGCCCCTTGACCACCCAAGCCTCGATCCAGTCGCCCGCCCCATCACGGAACACCGACCCGCGGTTGCCATCCGTCACCGTGACATCCCAGCTGACCGTTCTCTGCCCCTCAAACACCGAGGGCGTCAGCCGATTGCTTTGAACAATGCCCCGTGCGGCACGGTCATAGGTATAGACCGTTACATGATCGACCTTCAGCAGCATCAATGCATATCCCCGCTCAGATATACATCATGGATCGTTACCGCCAGATCCGCCGTCAAGCCGATGAAGCGGCTTAGAAACTCATGCAGCCCCTCGTCGAATATCCCGACCGGGGTCGCATTTTCCAGCATCGCCAGCAATTCGGCCGCCCGCGTCTGCGCGCCCGTCTCGGCCCCGTACCGCTTGGCCAACCGCGCCAGATGGTTGTTCGCCCCCGCCACACAGGTGATCAGGGCGCGCGGGCATTGCGGGTTCAGGATCAGGAAATCTGCAATCTTGGACGCCGTGATTTCGCCGCCATAGGCCCAGTGAAACGCCCGATTGGCCGACAAGGCGCGCAGCAACATCATCCACTGATCATTGTCCGCGCCACTGCCCACATAGCTGGCACGGGGCAGCAACACATAGTATTTCACATCCATCAACCGGGCCGTCGCATCGCCCCGTTCCAGATAATAGCCCAGATTCAGAAAGTTATAGCCATCGTCGCGCAGCAGTGTCGCATCGATCGCCCCGCGCACCATGGCGCAATGCTTCATCGTCCAGTCGGTCAGCCGCGACAATTCCAGCTCGCTGCGCGGCGTCCGCTCGATCTGACGCGCCTCGGCAAAGGCCGTGTTCAAAGCGTCCCAGACCTGCGTCGTCAGCGCCGTTCGCACGATCCGCCCGTTTTCCCGCGCCGAGGTCAGGCAGGACAGCACCGATGACGGGTTGTCACGGTCAAAGAACAGAAAGCTTTCGATGTTTCGCTGCGCCGGCACACCATATTTGGCGCCAAACGCCCAGGCCGTGCCGGTGGATTGCAGCAGACTGTCCCATTCGTTGCGATAGCCCTGTTCGCTTGGCAGCAACGATATCCGCGCCCCCACTTCCAGCAGGCGCGCCACAGTTTCCGCGCGCTCCATATAGCGCGCGATCCAATACAGGTTGTCGGCGGTCCTTGATAGCATCTGTCACTCCGCCAAAACCCAGGTGTCCTTGACCCCGCCGCCCTGCGACGAGTTCACCACCAGCGACCCCTCGCGCAGCGCCACCCGCGTCAACCCACCCGGCACCAGTTCGATGCTTTCCCCCACCAGACAATAGGGCCGCAGATCCACATGGCGCGGTGCCACCCCCTCGTCTACAAAGGTCGGCGTGCTCGACAGCGCCAGCGTCGGCTGCGCGATATAGTTGGACGGGTCCGCTTTAAGCCTGGCCCGAAAACTCTCGACCTGATCCTTGGTCGATTTCGGCCCCACCAGCATGCCATAACCGCCCGAGCCATGCACCTCTTTCACCACCAACTCGCTCAGATGCGCCAGCACATAGTTCAGATCCTCCGTCTTGGCACATTGCCAAGTCGGCACGTTGCTCAGGATCGGCGCTTCGCCCAGATAGAACCGGATCATGTCCGGCACATAGGTGTAGACGGCCTTGTCATCCGCGACCCCCGCGCCGGGTGCCGAACAGATCGTGACACCACCAGAACGGTAGACATCCATCAACCCCGGCACCCCCAACATGCTGTCGGGCCGAAAGCACAACGGGTCAAGGAATGCGTCGTCGATCCGCCGATAGATCACATCAACCCTCTTCGGCCCCTCGGTCGTGCGCATGTAGACAAAAGCCCCATCCACAAACAGATCAGCCCCCTCGACCAATTCGACCCCCATCAGGTCGGCCAGAAAGCTGTGCTCGTAATAGGCGCTGTTGAAATGCCCAGGCGTCAAGATCACCACCACAGGCTCGCCATCGCACTTGGCCGGCGCCACCGAGTTCAACGTCCGACGCAACACGCTGTGATAGCGGTCCACCGGCAGGATTCGGTTCTCTCGGAACAGATTGGGAAACATCCGCATCATCATCTCGCGGCTCTCCAGCATATAGCTGACCCCTGATGGCGTGCGACAATTGTCCTCCAGTACGAAAAAGTCGTCGGGCCCGGTCCGCACGATATCGATGCCGACGATATGACTGTACACGCCGCGCGGCGGCGTAAAGCCCACCACGGCCTTTTCATAGGCCTCGTTCTGATAGACCAGACCTGCCGGTATGCGCCCGGCCCGCACAATTTCGCCACGGCCATAGACATCGACCAAGAACGCGTTCAGTGCTCGCGCCCGCTGCTTGATGCCGCGTTCCAGCCGCGACCATTCCAGTGCGGTAAAGACACGCGGAAACATGTCGAACGGGATCAGTCTGTCCGGATCGCCGCCCTCACCATAGACCGCAAAGGTGATGCCGATGCGGCGAAATAACGCTTCGGCCTCGGCCTGCTTTTGCGCCCGCAGCGCGGCCCCCATCAACCTCGTCCATTCTTCAAGCTTGGCGTAAGGGGCGCGCACAAGGCCGTTCTGGTACATCTCGTTAAAGTTTGCCATCCCGCCGTCCCGTCTGCCACTTTGCCCCATGTAAGCCGCCCGCACGCTCCATCGAAAGGCCCATTGACCAGATCGGCGACCAGATCGGCGCTTTTTGTCGCCGCAAGAGTGTTCCTTCAGCGCAAAAGCAGGGCTGCCTGCGCCGCCTGCCTTGCGCTATATTGTCACGATGACCCATGCTCCGGTACTGACTTGCACAGCCAAAGGCATTTATTGCCCCGACGGTGATTTCTTCATCGACCCGACCCATGCAGTTGACCGCGCGCTGGTGACCCACGGCCATTCCGACCATGCCTACCGTGGCCACAAATCCTATCTTTGCACCGATGCCGCCCTGCCTGTGATCCGCCACCGCCTTGGCCGCATCACCGCCCAAGGCATACCTTACGGCGACAAGCTGCGCATCGGCAACGTCACCGTGTCGTTCCACCCGGCAGGACATGTCCCCGGCTCGGCCCAGATCCGGGTGGAGCGGGCGGGCGAGGTCTGGGTGGCATCGGGCGATTACAAGGTCACACCCGACGGGCTGTCCGAGGATTTCACGCCCGTCCCCTGCCACAGCTTCATCACCGAATGCACCTTTGGCCTGCCGATCTTTCGCTGGCGGCCCGACACCGAAATTCTGTCCCAGATCGCTGATTGGTGGGCCAGCAACGCGGCGCAGGGCCGCATTTCGGTGCTGGCCGCCTATTCCTTTGGCAAGGCCCAGCGTCTGATGGCAGGCATCCCGCCCCAAGGCCCGATTTTCACCCATGACGCTGTCGAAAAGATTACCGAAATCCTGCGCGTCCAAGGCTATGCCCTGCCGCGCACCCACCCACTTGAACTGCAAAAACCGCCCCGCAATGCCCTTATCATTGCGCCGCCCAATGTGTTGGGCAGTGATCTGCTGGGAACCATGGGCCCCATATCGGTCGGCTTTGCCTCGGGCTGGATGACGCTCGCGGCACGGCGCAAGGGGCTCGACGCAGCGTTTGCCCTGTCAGACCATGCCGACTGGTCGGGCCTGAACGCCGCCATCAAGGCCACCGGCGCCCAGCAGATCCTTGCCACCCACGGCTATACAGCACCCTTCCGCGACTGGCTTGAAACCCAAGGTTATCGCGCAGGCATCGTCACACCGGGCGCACGCCCATGATCCATTTCGCCAACCTGTGCGCGGCCCTGCCCGGCGATAAAACCGCCCTTGAAACCTTTCGCGCCCGCAGCAGCGGTGACGACTACGCCACCGCGCTTGCCCTGCTGACCGGCCAACGCCCCCGCCGCATCGCGCCCCTTGACACCATATTGCACTGGGTGGCCGCGACCGCCGGCATTTCCGACGCCCTGCTGACCGCCTGCACCGCAGTGACCCGCGACCGCGCCGAAACCGCGGCCCTGTTGTTGCCCCCCGCCATCGGCACGCCGCCCAGCCTGACCCAAACCATCGCAATCCTGGCCCAAGCCACGCCATTGACGGCGCACAACACATTGCAAACCCTGTGGCAAACCCTGCCACCACCTGCCAACACAATCCTGTTCCGCCTCGCCGCGGGCCGCTTTCGCCAAACCCTGCCCAAGGCCGCCCCCCTGACCAACCAGCCCCCCCGCACCCTGCGCGCCGTCATGACCCT